>JAILDN010000106.1 GCA_024689425.1 Methanobrevibacter sp. | reverse complement strand
TCTTCACGAGCAAATCTGACTTTTTTGCCACCAAAACCAGGTATGCTTTCAATTATGGTACCTTTACTGTGTTGGATTTTGTATAATTCGTTAGTAGCTTCATGTAGTTTTTCATCGTTTTGGTCGGTTATTCCAAGCCTTTCAATGATGTCTGCAGCAGGAATTTCGCCGTATCCTTTAACGGTACAGACTGGGATTGGCACTACATTTTCGATGATTCCTTCTAAGTTGTATTTAGCTATTAACTCGTCGTTTTTCTTCAAGTCCTGAAGGGCAATATAATCCGCAGGTGCATCTGCAGGTTCTGAGAAGACAACTCCACTACCATATGATGCGCTTACAAAACTTGCAGGGAAAATTGGCAATTCATCACCTGTAAATGGATTGATGGCCATTTTACCAATCAAGTCATTTGGATTAATATCAGATATGATTTTTAAATCTTTTATTTGGTTTTGTAAATTGTAATGGGCTTCTTTTGTTATTACCCATTTTTCATCTTCTGCTGAGACTAAAACATATTCAACATCCGGATTTAACCAAATGTTGGTTGCCCCTACAATGGTTTCAGGCCTTAATGTTGCAGTAACCAGAATTTTATCATCAATCTTAAATTTGAGTAAAGTAAGTTCGTTTACTCCAACACCTTCTCCTTCGAGTAAATCGTGGTCTCCAACTGGATTGTCACAGTTTGGACAGTATTTGACAGGGTGTTCTCCCCTTTGGACTAATCCCTTTTCATATAATGTGGTTATTTGCCATTCGATGAATTTTTTGTAAGTGGGGTCGATTGTTCTGAATTCGCGTCTCCAGTCAATGGAATAACCCATATCATGCATTACTTCATTGTATTCACTGCTGAAGTACCTTACAATGTATTCAGGGTCTTCTAATTTAGGAAGTTCGTCTTTAGGAACTCTATGAACTCTTTCATATAAATCAAGGGTCCATGGATCTTTTCTTTTAATCCTGTCGGCAATACCAATAACCGGTGCACCGGTTACGTGCCATGCCATAGGGAATAATACATTATAGCCTTCCATTCTTTTAAATCTAGCATATACATCAGGTACGGTGTAAGTACGGCCGTGACCGATATGCATTGCTCCACTAGGGTATGGGAAAGCTACTGTAATGAATAATTTTTCTTTATCGTTAGGGTTTGATTCAAATAATTTTGCTTCTTCCCATTTTTTCTGCCATTTCTTTTCTGTCACTAAATCACCATTGTAGTCTTTTCTGGGCTTTCAGGAACTTCTGTTTTATGTTTATTCCTTTCAACTCGAGTAATAATGTCATCAACTTCATCAAATGAAATGTCTAAATCATCAGCTATTGATTTTGAGTCTATATTTTTCTCTATGCTTCGGTATAAGATTTTATCAAGTAATTTATAGGTCATTCCTATTTCATCTTCATCCGTTTGGTTATTCCATAAACCTGCTCTAGGAGGTTTGTTAATGATTTCCTGAGGAACTTCTAAGTATTTAGCCAATTCATAAACATTGGTTTTGTATAAATCTCCAATCGGTTCAATGTCACAGGCACCGTCCCCGAATTTTGTAAAGTAACCGATTAGTATTTCACTTTTGTTACCTGTTCCGCAAACAAGGTAATTCATTGAGTTAGCATAAAAGTAAATAATTGACATTCTTATTCTAGCTTTAAGATTTCCAATAGCTAGTTTATCATCTTCAATCTGTGTAACTGATAAGAATTCGTTTAAAATACTATCAATAGCTATTTCTTTATATTCAATTCCTAATAGTTGGGCTATTGCAGTACCATGAAGTTTATCTTCTGTTGGTGTTGTTGTTGAAGGCATTACTATTCCAAATACATTTTCTTTACCAACAGCTTCACAAGCTAAAAATGCAGCTAATGTGGAGTCTATTCCTCCACTTAATCCGACTACAAGTCCGTCTGCATTAGCTTCTGATACTTTATTTTGAACGAATTCAATTATGTCATTTTTTGTTTTTTCTACATCTATTTTTGGAATTTCGTTCATATCAAACACTCACTTAATTTTTCATTAGTAATTAATATGAATCTTTTATTATATGAATATATATTATAGGATGTGGAAATTTTGTCGGATTGTGTTGTCAGGCACTGATTTTTAATGAGTAATATACACAATTTTAACACAAAATATTTAAATAATCTTTATTAAAATTTAAATTATAGAATGGTTTTTCAAAAATTCTTAATCAAATATGGATAACAACGAAAGGTGATAAAAAAATGTCTGGAGAGTTTTGTAATGCCAATTGTATACATTTCCGCGAAGATTATGAACTTGTCGGCGATGAAGAGGTAAATATGACTGTTTGCGCATTAGGACACAGGGAAATATACAACAGGGATTTTTGCGAAGATTATCAGGTGTGATGTTTTTAGATTTGAGAATATTGGTTCGTATTCTCTAGTAAATAGCTGTAGGGGGCTATTTACTACTCTATCTTTAATTTTTGGCATGCTTTAAATTCGTGTAATCGGTAAATGTGAATATTTTCCTTTTTTTTTAAAGACCATGGCGATTCATAACTTTTAAGTTAGTATTATTTTTTTTATAAATCGAGTAAGGTGCGGGGATATTTCCAACCGAAAACTATATGTTACCTTATGAAAATAAATATAGTTACCAAAAGTAATTTTAATCCGAGGTGATTATTTGGCATTTAAAGATTATTTCAAATTCAATAAAGATAAAACAACATTCATTTTTGTAGGTGGAAAAGGAGGTGTAGGAAAAACATCAGTTTCTTCTGCGACTGCATTATGGCTGGCTGAACAAGGTAAAAAAACATTAATTGTATCAACAGACCCCGCACATTCACTTTCCGATTCTCTTGAAGTACCAATCGGTCATTATCCGCGTGAAATTAAAAACAATTTATTCGCTGTTGAAATCGACCCTGACGAAGCGATGTCACAAAAAACCGCAGCACTGGAAGCTCAAAAAGATTCATCTTCACCTGATGCTTTAGGAGGACTTGACTTTTTAACTGATCAAATGGATTTGGCATCCTCTTCTCCTGGGGCTGATGAAGCCGCAGCATTTGAAGTATTCTTGTCAGTTATGACTTCAAATGAATATGATGTTGTTGTCTTTGATACTGCACCGACAGGCCACACTTTAAGGTTATTGTCATTCCCTGAAATAATGGATTCCTGGGTAGGTAAAGTAATGCTTGCAAAGGCCAGATTAGGTTCTGTCGCAAATACATTGAAAGGTATTATGCCGTTTATGGATGCAGTTGACAATCCTCAAACCGCTGAAGATTTAAAAAGAACTAAAGATCAAATTGATGAAGCTAAAAAAGTATTGGCTGATCCTGACAGAACCACATTTAAGATGGTTGTTATTCCTGAAGAAATGTCAATTTATGAGTCAGAAAGAGCGCTTGAAGCGTTAGAGAAAAACAACATGACTGTAGACAGTGTTATTGTAAATCAGGTAATGCCGGATATTTGTGACTGTGATTTCTGCCATTCAAGACACAAATTGCAGCAAAAACGTTTGGCATTAATCAATCAGAAGTTTGCCGATCAAAAAATAGCTGAAGTTCCTTTATTCAAAGATGAAGTTAAAGGTCAAGAAAAACTTTTAAATTTGGCTGAAATTCTTTATGAAGATAAGGATAACGATGAAGTAACTCAGGAAGCTATTCAACTTTAAAAAATTAAAAAAAAGTTAAAATAATTATTTATTTTAACTTAAAACTATTTTTCTTCTTTTTCACTATAAAATAACCAATTAACTATTTCTGCAACAACCAGAGATATTAAGCAAACTGAGAAATATATGCTGAATGCTTCTCCGGTTATAATGTCATGGAAGAATGATATTACAAGCAGAATGAAGATAATTTTGATAATTAATGGATGACTTCTGAAAGTATCTTTATATTCATCTAAAATAGACATATTTTCATCTCCAATATTTTCTTGGAACATTAAATGGATCCCAGTATTCTTCTGTAAAGTACTTGTAGGTTTCGCTTCTTGTTAGATTTTTTACTTTTCCATTACTTATATAGATAACGTGGTCTCTATCTAACCGGTTATTTTTCAGAATTGGAACTTGAACGTAATCCACACTGCCATTTTCATGGGGAATGTTGTAAACCTTCATGTTTTGCAGATATCCAGGCCTTGTAAATGTTAGATGGTCATATGCATAATGGAGATTTTCATCGCTAACGAAATTTTCCACATAATAAACGCCAATGCTTTGCATACTAACCGCCACTGCTAAAACGCTTATGCCGACAGTCATGCTTCCGCCAACCACTGCTCCAATAAGTCCTTTAGCTAGAATTCCTCCTTTAATTGATAAGGTTGTTACCGGATGGATATTATCGCTAATTATAGACAATACACTTCCTCCTTGCAGGATTGCATTATTGGATTGCCTAAGGACTTCTTTTAACATGCTTGTAATGCTGCATAGTCCACAGTCTCTGGAGACTGTTGTTCCTTTATATGCAAAATCTCTGGTTAATGACAATGGTGTCACTATTCCACTTGTTAAATCAATGACAAACGTTGAATTTCCTTCTTCATTAGATATGAATGCGGTATTATTGTAATAGACGACAGTAACCTTGTATGATAAAAGTGAATTAAATATATCATCAAATACTGATGTAATGCTGCTGTCGGCATCCTCTGCAATTGGTTTTAAGGAATATTGCTCGATTTTTGACAGTAAAATGGAATTGACGAAATTGAATTTGATTATGTCGCTTTCGTTAGTGCCTTCAATGAATCTTCCCATATTTGGGGTTAAAATATGTTGGTAGGTATTGTTCCAGTTCATTCCACCTAAAATAACTGTATTGTTTAATCTGGACCATTTCACACCATAATCGTCGGATAACTCATCTGAAAGCTTATCACTTAAATATGCTGTGTTGAGGGAGGTTAAAAACATTGTATAGATGCTTTGCATTCCAACACTGTATTTATACTCACTTTCCTTCGAAATCCAGTCATTGAATGCTTTGTCTGATACTTTCTTATTTATTATGGCAAATGACTGTAAAACATCGAAATCTCCTTTGTATTTATCACTCAATCCATAAGTTACCATTTCATTTTTTTCGAATTCGATGCAGTTTTTGGAGTTGAATTTGGTAATTATGTTTTCTTCACTTATGTAGCCTGCAATTGCTTTTCCAAAGTAATTTAGTGTAACTGATTCATTTGTATTTACAAATCTGATTTTGTCCGTATTTCCATCGGTTATTTCGTCATATGTTTTATAATTGAAATCATAGATGGTGCATTTGTGATATTTGGATAATGTGTCCTTTAATCCAAGTTCATCAAATCCTGTCGTTTGGAAATTGATTTTCACGATGCTATTGCCGTTTTGGATATAATTAATAGTTTCACTTTTATCAAGCCCCTTATCAATATAAACTCCAAATTGCTCAATATTCTCACTGCAATTGTTTCTGTATATGAAATGGGTATAGTTTTGACTTCTATGAATTATAAGTCCATTTCCGCTTAGTTCTTCAAGTGAATAGCTGTGTTGTGTTGGGCCATTTTCGAAAGGTAGCAGGTAATATTCCTGACCCAAATAGGTTGCTCCGTATTCCAACACGTTATTTGTTGAGTAGATGTAGTATCTGTATCCGATTTGGATATTGAATAGTTGATATTTTTCCATTTTTAAAATTCCGTTCTTGCCGTTTTTTATTGTGTATTCGCCGTTTTTATAGACATAAGGATAAGTTACATTCACATAATTAGGTATTTTTATTTCATATGTAAAATCAGTACTTTTTATAACATCTTTTTCGCTTTTTGGCATAATTATAATCTTATTGGACATTTTAAGCCCATTGTTTTCGGAAGTAATGATGTAAGTTCCAACATCAAGATTAATGTTTAGGCTAGCTATTCCATGTTCATTCGTAGTTCTTGTGTAAAATACTCCGTTGATATTGAAAATTACTTTATCATTTGCTTTAGGACCGCCAATGTCATCTAATACGTAAGCTTTAAACTTGCTTCCATCTTTATATTCCATTATCATGTCATTTGCCGTTATTGTAGGGAGCACTTTTATATTGTTTGATACCCTACAGCCATCATATGCTGCTGTTATGACATAATCACCAGGATTTAAGTTTATGTTAAGTTTTGCTTGCCCCTGAATGTTTGTTTGCCTATAATAAAAAACTCCGTTAATATTAAATTCAACCGTTTCACCGGACCTTATAGTTTCGCCGTTCTTTCCAATTACTGTTACAACATACTGCGTTCCATTCCTATAGTATTTAACCAGATCTCTGTTGTTGGTGATTGTGGGAAGTATAGTAACATTATTGCTTCTCATTTCACCAGTTATTGGGTTCATTGCAGTTAAAATATATTTTCCCTGCTCCAAATTTAAATTCAATCTAGCTATTCCGATATCGTTTGTCACTCTTGTGTAAAATACGCCATTAATATTAAAAGTCACGGGAGTATTTTTTAGAATTTCACCATTTTTATTTATAAATTTGGCCTGATATTGGCTCGAATTTCGATATATTTTCGTAAGGTCTCCTGAATATATCGTACTCTTTATATTAATAGTATTATTTACATAAATGGATTTGTTTTCATTGTAAACGGTTTTTATGGTGTATTTTCCACTGTTTAAGTTTAGAGGAATCGACGTTTTTCCGTTTTCATTGCTTTTTCTTGTATAGTTCACACCATTAATGCTGAAAGTTAATGATGCATTATTTATTGGCTTTTCATTTTTTCCTTGAATTTCCACGCTAAACCTTGTTCCATCTTTGTAAAACATATCAACATCATTGCTTATGATGTTAACTTCTTTCACGGGATTTTTTTCAGTTAATATAGTTCCATTTTCTATTTCTGCTGCAGATACAGTATTAATAAAAAAAATAGTTAAGAAAATGAATACTATCATGCTTATTTTCTTAATCATAGTATCAATCAATCCGTTAATTTTTTTGTTAATTAACACTGAAACTATGATTTTGCACTTATAAACCTTTTAATTTAAAATTTAAAAAGAAAATGTTTATTAAAATGTATTTTTAAGCTTAATTTTCGCTTTCGATGACCATAATACACATGTAAGTAAATTCACTTTTTGCGATATCTTTTAGTGTTGAAGAAACAATTTTTTCATCATCATATGACAATCGCTCACAAACAGTAACCGGGCGGTCTTCACTGACTCCATTGTCTAGTAAAAACTGTGCCATATCCTTTACTTTCCTTGAAGGAAGTGCAATTGTTAACTTTCCATTATTAATGACATCCAGAATGTCTTCAATGTTTTCTCTTCCATGGAACGTCATCACGTTGGCGCTGTCCCATTGGATATGATTTCTTGCCGCTGCAAGCTGAAGGGAACTTATTCCAGGAATCACTTCAATGTTTTCATGTGAGAAACCTTTTTCCTTTGAGATTCTTAAAACGGTATTTAAAACACCAGAAAAACCCGGATCGCCAGTTGACAAAATTGACACGGTATTCCCATTAATTGCCAAATCAACGCCTTCTTCTAATTTATCAAGCAATTCCTTAACATTGAATGCAATGGTATTTTTAACATCGCTAAACAGTTCAATAGCTCTTGTACTTCCAACGGTATAATCACTATTTTTAACGCATTCAATGGCTTTTAAAGTCAAATATTCTTTAGAACCCGGGCCTATTCCAACAATATATATTTTACCGCTCATTTTAATCCTCAATTTCTAGTTTTTCTTTTCAAAGTTTCTCACATATCCTTTTCTTTTTCATAGTTAATAGATTTTTCATATTCTCTTTTAATTTGAGTTATTAAACTATTTATATTTTAAAAATTAAATTATAATAGTGATTATTATGCTTCAAATTGCAGTTACAGGAAAACCAAATGTAGGAAAATCATCTTTTTTCAATTCAGCAACTTCATCTGCTGTTGAAATGGCAAATTATCCATTTACAACTATTGATGCCAATAAAGCAGTTGCACATGTAATTAAAGATTGTCCATGTAAAGAATTAGGAGTTACATGCAATCCAAGAAATTCAATCTGTATTGATGGAAAAAGATTGCTTCCTATTGAATTGATAGATGTTGCAGGATTAGTTCCTGGAGCACATGAAGGAAAAGGATTAGGAAATAAGTTTTTAGACGATTTAATGCAAGCTAAGGTATTCATACATGTCATCGATGCTTCCGGATCCACAGATATTGAAGGCCAGCCGGTTGAGATGGGTAGCCACGACCCTCTTGAAGACATCGAATTTTTGGAAGAGGAAATCGTCATGTGGATGTATGGAATATTAAGTAGAAATTGGGTAAGACTTATTAGAAAAGTTGGCGCAGAGCATTTAGACATTTCAAAAGTGTTATTTGATCAATTATCCGGGACTGGAATAACTATTGAAGATATTATTGAAGCTAAAAGAAACATCGAACCGGATTATAATAAATGGGAAGAAGAAGACTTAATTGAATTAACAAGAAACATTTTAAAAATAGCTAAGCCAATGATGATTGTAGCCAATAAGGCTGATTTGCCAACTTCCGAAGAGAATATTAAAAGAATCAAGGAAAAATATCCGAATGTAATTCCTGCTTCTGCCGAATCTGAAATTGCACTTGTCAGGGCTAATGAAGCAGGTTTAATAAGTTATCTTCCTGGTGATGACCACTTTGAAATATTGAAAGCTGATGAATTATCCGATAATCAGCTTAAGGCACTTGACTATATTAAAACTAATATTTTAGATAAATATGGAAGTACAGGTATTCAAGAAGCATTAAATTACGGTATTTTTAATTTACTTGAAAATATTGTCGTTTATCCGGTTCAGGATGAACATAAATATACTGATCAAAAAGGAAATGTTTTACCTGATGGAATATTAGTCAAAAAAGGTTCCAATCCTCGCCAATTAGCATATTTGGTTCATTCAGATATTGGTGATAAATTTATGCATGCTGTTGATGCCAGATCAAATATGCGCGTAGCTAGTGATTATGAACTTAAGGATGGGGACATTATAAGTATTATTACACGTCAATAATACTTCCATTTATTTTTTTAGATTTTCATGAAGTTAACAAAAGATTTAACTCCCGAAGACTTTAATGAATATTATTTTTTGAAAGAAGAGTTAAAGGAATTTTGCAGACAGGAAGGATTAAAAGTAAGTGGAAATAAGGAGGATTTGGAAAAAAGAATCATTCATTATTTATCTACCGGTGAATCCCTAAATGAAGAACCAGTCAAATATAATTCATCACAAAACCTGTCTGAAATTAGATTGGACTCTAAAATAGGTGAAAACTTCAAATGTAGTGAAGATAAAAGGGAATTTTTCCAAAAGGAAATAGGCAGCAGTTTTAAATTCAAAGTCAAATTTCAAAAATGGTTAAAGGAAAATCCCGATAAAACCTATCAGGATGCAAAAAATGCTTACTTTGATCTTCAAAATTCAAAAGAAAAAACAGAAATAGGCAAACAATTCCAATATAATCAATACATTAGGGATTTCTTTGAAGATAATGATGATAAATCTCTTGATGATGCAATAAGATGTTGGAAATATAAAAAAAGTTTAAAAGGCCATAATCGTTATGAAAAAACCGATTTAAGGATTTTGGTTGGTGAATAATTTGAAAAAAGTTAAAATTTCCGTTATGAAAAAGACAAGACATGATGATTTAATCGAAAAGTATGAGAATCCACTGGAACATGAATGCGATGTTGAAGTAGGGGATGTTTTCATAGCCAATGGTTGGGAAAGGCCTGAAGACTTCTGTGACAGTGCCTGGGAATCACTTTCTCCATTTGTATTGGCTTTGGCTAACGGCGCTGAAGATTTTTATGATGGTTGGATGAAAAATAAAAAATCCGCAATGATTTCCTGCAATGATGGTTTTAGGCCTGTTAGTTTTTTACTTGAAACAATGGATGAAGATGCAGATTAATTTTTAAAGCAGATACTATGGCTAATTTAATGGAATTTTTTAAAAAAGAAACAGTATTTTCCATATCAGTTATATTGGCCATTATATCTTGTTTTTTTGTAAAGCCCAGCATTAATTACTTTAATTACATTAATTGGGAAACCATTATACTGCTTTTTGTAATTATGGTTTTTGTTGAAATCCTTAAAAATTTGGCAGTTTTTGAGAGGTTGGTCCGTAAATTATTAACGAAAATCAGAAACACCCAACAATTGGTATTTGTTTTAGTGTTTATTTGTTTTTTTAGTTCCATATTCATAACAAATGATGTTTCTTTAATCATATTTGTACCATTCACTATTCTGGCTTTAAAAAAAGTCGATAGGCTTGATTTGATAATAATTACAGTAACCTTGCAGACTATTGCGGCTAATGTCGGATGTATGGTTCTTCCTATTGGCGCCCCACATAATATTGTGATGTATACGGTTTCTAATATTTCATTCACGTCCTTTTTCCTATTGCTTTTGCCTTATATTATGGTATCCGTTATATTTCTGGGAGCATGGTTGTTATTCATTCCAAAAGATAATATTACTTTACCTAGGGTAAATAAAATAGGCTTTGAAAGGAAAGATTTCTTCAAAAGAGTATTAGCGGGTGTTGATTATTATTTGCTTTTAACATTCATTGCTCTTTTTGTCTTAATCGGCAACTTGGAAAATATTGTCTTTTTCAGGGAATTATTTACAAAGTGGATTATTGGCAATGAGGTTATTTGGGGTGTAGTTTCATCTCAGTTCATTTCTAACGTGCCTGCAGCAATTTTACTCAGTGGCTTTAGTACCAATTGGGAAGCTATTATCATTGGTATTAATATTGGGGGTTTTGGAACTCTCATTGCGTCAATGGCAAATCTTATTTCTTTTAAAATCCTTGCACGTGAATACGATGAATTCAAAAGCAGATATCTATTTGTATTCACGGTTTTAAACATTATATTATTGGCGATTTTATTTGGGATCAATGTTTTATTTTAGTTTCAAAAAAATAATGGGTTATAAGTAGGATACTACTCATAACTTCTTTTTCTTTTAGTGAAATATCCTATTATTATAACAGGTATTAGTATACCGATGATTACAAAAATGAATTTAAATAGGCCTGCGAAAATAAATAAAAATCCAAATAAACAGGTTTGAATTCTACCATGCATTATTGTCCTTTTATTTTCACCGGATTGCAGGATAGCACTTATTACAATTCCAAAAGATAGTGCAAGCACTGTTATAACGCCCAATAATGCTATCAATGAACTGTGTGGTTCATATAATATAACCATTATTATTGGAAGGACAAAACATAAAGCGCATAAAAGATATCCGATTACGACCAGTTTTGTATTTGTTTCTGTATGGATAGGATTTACAAATTTATTTGAATCTAAAACTTCAGCATTCGTTTTTTCCACGACAGCTTTGTCCCTTTCAGTTAAATCCGGCTTAGATTTTTTATCTAACTCATTTAATAATTCTTCTAAAATGATATTGATAGCTTTTTTACCTCCGCCGGTAATGTCTATGAGGGCTTGTGGAAAATCAGCAACGAATTTAACCATTGTTGTGTTTCTAGTTTTTTCCTCTAAGTTGATATTCATTATAAATGCATAATTGGATGAATCTTTAACTGTAACACTAAACGTACGGTGATCATTATCACTTAATTTATAATCTCGCACTGGAAAAAGATAAATTAAGGTATCATAGACGACTTCAATTGGATATTCAACCAATACGTTTTTCGTTGTTTTTGCAGACATTAAATCATCTCACTTTTTTTTTAAATTAAGTAATTTAGTTAATTTCAAATTTTGGGCAATCATTTTTCTTAGTTTTTGATCCGCTATAACCATTATTTACAAAGTAAATAGCTAAAGCAAGTAAAAATAGGATTCTATAGTCAAGACCTAACATGATAAATGCAAATATGTCAAATAAAATCAGGACAATACCGAAAATCAGTTGAGCTAAAGCCCAACCGCTCATATTGGTTCTGATTTCGAAAACAGATTCAATATTTACTGGGTCATTTGTTGTAATTACGATTAAACATTGTTCCTGGACATAGCATAAAACGTGTTTTCCATCATTGGTTTTAGCTTCATATCCATCAGTTTTGGCATTTATAATCACATTAGAGTATTTATCGACTTCACTTTTAAGTGAACGGCAAACTTGCCTTTTATCGACAAATTTTCTGACTAAAAAAGTAAATTCATTAGATGATTCACAATATTTCACGGTAGTTGAGATAGATTTAGCAGATTCGTCTAAGGATATTCTTGTAGCGGAACCTTTGGAAAATACTTTTCCATCCGCTAACTTAATGGTGGGTTCTCTGCCACGTTCATCAAGACTTATTTCAGATAATTCTCCATTTTCACTTTCTACTAAAATTACGCGGTCATCAGATGTTTCATACCCTTCAGGTATTTTAAAATCCAAATTCAAGAGCTTAAATCTTCTAAATCTCATTAAATCACCTAAACTTTATTCGTCCAGTAAGTCAGCTAATTTATTTGCAATGAATACGCAACAATCAACGCAAGGAGATTTGTCTTTGCCGTTATTTGTTATTGTGCCGCAACAAACGCTTCCGTATTCTTCTTTAAAAGCGTTGAATAATATTTTTGCATTTGCTTTGATTTTTCCTTGGTCTTCCAATAAAAGACCGTCAGCGATTAGAGCGCCATTCAATGCACCGCAGGTTCCTTCATCAAATGTTCCTCCAATTCCGCCAGAATAACCGCAAGCTAATCTAAGCATTTCATCTTTACTTATTTGTGCTTCTGCAGTTTCACATAGTGCCATTAATGTAGACTCAGAACAGCTTTTGGTTTTTCTATAAACCCTGATTTTTTCCTCTAATATTTTTTTATCAAGTTGCATATAACTCCCTCTTATAATAGATTATATATAATGATTTTTAAATATTTAATCATAAAAATTTATTATTAGGTGAAAAATATGCATCCGAGACCAAGTCCAATTGCAGCTTCTCTTTATACTTTGAGAGATATGAATGTTGATGTTATTGTTATGCATGGACCAAACGGTTGTTGTTTTAGAACGGGCAGGCTTTTGGAAAGCGATGGTGTTCGTGTTTTAACAACTGCAATGGCAGAAAACGATTTTATTTTAGGTGCTGGAGATAAATTAGAAGAGACATTAATTAAAGCTTATGACATGTTTAATCCAAAGTTAATGGGTGTTGTAGGTACTTGTGCCAGTATGATAATTGGTGAAGATTTAAAAGAAGCCATAGCTAATGCCGATTTGGACTGCACGGTTATTCCAGTTGAATCTCATGGGGGTTCTGGCGAAGGGGATAATACTGTTGGAGCCATCATGGTGCTAGATGCTGCCGTAGAAGCGGGTGTTATTCCAAGAGAAGAGGCAGACAGACAAATTGAAATGCTTGAAAAGGCAACTGAAATTGAAAAAACTCGTGGAATGGCACAAGGAAAATACATTAAACCTAATTTCGGTGATTCAAAGGAAGTTGTTGCAAAAGACATTGTCAAAGCTCTAAAAGAGGGTAAAAAAGTAGCCTTTGTATTGAATGCCAAAAAAGAAACTTCTTATCTGTTCGCCGATATTTTTAACTTCGATTATACACTAATCAATCCTCAAAATAAGCCAATTATTGTAGCTAATTTGGATGAAAATATTGGACTTGAAAGGATAAGGGGACACGCAGCCAATATTAAAAATGAATTGCCAATGGGCATTGATTGCATTACCGGTGGACTTGATGAATATCCAATAACCGCTAACAATGCATATGAATTTTTAAAGGATAAGGATTTGGATTTAGTGGTTGTCTTTGGTGTTCCACATGCATTCCCTATTGAAAAATTAGATGTCAAATCTGTTGCTGTAACTGATGGGCCTCGTTTGGTAGAGCCTTTGAGAGAATTAGGTTATGACAATGTTGTGGCTGAACTTGATGCGCATTCAAAAACCTTGGGAACAGATAATATTGTCGAGTCTGATTTTGGACTGATGATTAGATCAGCTATTGGGTGGTTAAACGAATGATTACGATTATTGATTATAAAAGCGGAAATTTAAAAAGCATTTCAAACGGTTTCAAAAAAATTGGCCAAGATTTCAAAATAACTGATGATATGGAAGAAATAGCCAATGCGAAACATTTGGTTTTACCTGGAGTAGGTGCTTTTGGTTCCGCAATGGAAAATTTAGAAAAATTTAGAGATGTCATTGAAGAGCATGTAAATGACGATAAACCGTTTTTAGGTATTTGTTTAGGCCAGCAAGTACTCATGAGTGGAAGTGAAGAAAGTCCAAATGTTAAGGGGCTTGATTTATTCAAAGGGCATTGTGAATTTTTACCTGAAGGAGTTAAAGTTCCACATATGGGCTGGAATCAATTAAACGTTGTTAAAGAATGCCCTATTTTAGAGGGAATTGATAAAGAATACTTTTATTTTGTTCATTCATATTATGCGATTCCCGATGAACCTGAAATAATTGCGGGAACCTGTGATTATGGAATTGATGTCACGGCCGCATTAAGCCGGAATAATTTATTTTCAACACAGTTCCACCCTGAAAAGAGCGGTAAACCGGGTCTTAAAATTTTAAAGAATTTTGTAAATATTAAGGAGTAATTTTAATGGATATTGAAGGATTTGTTAGAGCAAGAATTGATGATTATACTTATGAAGATTTATCTGTACTTTTAGCTGAAAGAATTAAAGAATATAAAGATATTTCTGATGAAAACTCAATCAAAATGGCTGAAGCAGTAATTGATGAGGTTTCAACCACTTTAAAATTAAATGAAAGTGATGACGAGTTTTTAAAGGAAATCACTGAAATCACCAAATCCGGTGTTGGAATGGGTGAAATGGGTGTTGGTTCTAGAGGAGCAGGAGACTTTTTTGTCCACAGAAGAATAGCTGATATTGTAGCATCAACCAACACTGCATCATTGGTCAATCCAACCGAACAGGATGACGGTGGTGTAGTTCGCTCAAAAGCTAAAAATGATGACGTTTATATAACGACTGCTGTCGACGGTATCCACTCCAGATTAAGTGAATATCCATTTTTAGGCGGGTTCCACGTTACAAGAGCAACCTTAAGAGATGTTTGTGTAATGGGGGCTGATCCTGTAGCTATTTTAAGTGATGTTCACCTTGCGGATGATGGGGACGTTGGTAAAATATTTGATTTCACAGCAGGTGTAGCGGCTGTTTCCGAGCTTGTTAACGTACCAATCGTTGCAGGAAGTACTTTAAGAGTTGGCGGAGACATGGTTTTAGGAGACCGTTTTGTTTCTGCTGTTGGAAGTGTTGGTGTATCCGATTATCCTCCAACTGCACGTAAAGGTGCAACAAAAGGAGATGTTATCCTTTTAACTGAAGGTTCTGGAGGAGGAACAATTACAACAACTGCAATATATAATGGATTTTTCGATGTTGTATGGGATACGATGAACGTTAACTTCGTTCAAGCATCACAATCATTGTTTGAAGCTGATTTGGTTAAAGATATTCATGCAATGACTGATGTAACCAACGGAGGTCTCAGGGGAGACGCTCATGAAATATCCAACACGACTGGTGTCGGTTTGGAATTCTATGAAGAAGACATTAGAAAAATGGTGGCGCCAAACGTATTGAATATGCTTGAAACATTAAATATTGACCCTTTAGGAGTTTCCACTGATTCATTAATGCTTGTTGTACCTCAGGATATTGCCGATGATGTGATAAAGACTGTTTCTGCTGCGGGCGTCAGCATTTCTGAAATCGGTCAGGTCACAGATAGTGGTGAACCAATCTTAATCAAGGAGGATTCATCTCAAGAAAAACTTGTACCGCTATTCAGGGAAGCAGCATACACAAAAATTAAAAAGTTAGTCGGGGACACAACACCTGAGGACTTTGAATTAATGCAGGAAAAAGTTCAAAAGGCTTGTGCTGATGCAATTGCTAAGAAAGATAAGGTTATAAAGTATATAACCTCTTAAATACTTTTTAACTCTCTATATTATTTTTTCTTCCAACATATGTTTTTAATATATATTCAAATGTGTAAATATGAAAATTGAAAATAACCTGGTATATAGAAATAGAAAGTTGATTCTATTTTATTCCATAATTGTTTTTTCACTTGTTTTAATTATATTTAACTATGAAAATTATGTCAGTCCTTTTAAAGAACTATTAATTATATTAGTTTTATTAATTGAAGGGGTTTTTTCAATTATTTATTTTAAAAAAAATCATGAAAATCTTCATAAAGTTGCATTTACGATAATACTGATTTTTGGAATTACATGTTTACTTTTAACCCCCCACTTTTATTGTAAATGATGAAGCAGAACATTTTTTTATGAGTAGATTCTCTATCTGAAGGTGTATTAGTACCTGAATTTAATAATGTAACAAAAAATTATACTGTAACACAGACATCCGTGGATTTGGGATCAAACGAAGGAAAAATTATAACATTTTTGGATAGTTTCGCAACAAGTACACAAATCAACAATAGTGAAGCCCAGGTTAATAAAATTTTTGCACAAAATCCATTTTATGGTTATTTGGCATCGGCAATTGGACTTAAATTAGCCAAAATATTAAATTTAACAGAAATGTTTGGATTATGGTTAGCTAGATTTTTTAATTTATTAATGTATGCGGCTTTTGCATATGTCGCAATTAAAAAGGCACTGATACTAAAAATGCCTCTCTAATCTGTTCATGCATTCCTCTTGCAATATATCAAGCATCATCAGTGAGCATTGATGGATTTGTATATGGCATATCCCTAATTATTATTGGATATTTTTTATATTTATATAAATCAGATTCTAAATCAATAAATCTTAAAAATATTGCAATATTTTTCTCTTTAATAACATTATTATCTCTGGTCAAACCAAATTATGTAATTTTTGGATTTTTAATTTTGTTAATTCCTAAAGATAAATATGAAAATGAAAAGTATTTCCTTATTAGTTTATTGGGAATTATTTTAACTTTAATTATTACAGGAGCATATGCTAAATTCTATTCAATAGATAGTTTAAATAATAGTATAAGATCATACAGTTTTGAACAGCAGGGTACAAATCCTCATGGACAAATTCAATACATTTCAACACATATTAAAGAAACCATAGTTCTCTTTTCAACATTAATATATGAAATACCGAAACTTATGTTAACTATGTATAATTTTACATATAAGGTATTTAATGTTGATTATACAAAAGGAATGATATTATCAATCCTATATTATGTATACTTTGGGTTTGTATGCTTGTTTTACCCATTATATGTTAAAATCAATAAAATCGATAGATTAAAATTATTATTAATAACCGTTGTCATATTGGCTGGAACTTACTTTATTCAATTGTTAACCTGGGCGGGAGTTGGAAACTTCGAGAATGGAGTTAATTGGGGAGTGCATTTAAGATATTTCATCCCGTTGGCTGCTTTAATTCCATTAATAATTAATATAAACAGTAAAAATATCAAAAAAGATAATTTAGATGACTATTTATTCATAATTTTACTTGGATTCATGGGTGCAGTTCCACTTTATATAACAACACTATTTTATTAAGTATTGTTCAATGAAAAAACTCTAAAAAGTCAAAAATCATCATATAATTTTAAAAATTTGTCTGATATAAAGTATATAAATGAAAATTAAAATTTTCACACTTCCATATTTTTTAAATATAATCAGTCATTAATTCATTTTCATGATTGATGAGAATGGAAATTTGTATATTGTCGATGCAATTGTTGCCCTAAGCATTATTTTTGTCGTGATGTTAATGGTCAATACCTTAATTTCACTGCCGTATCCTACTTTTTCTCATATTTCCCATAACTCTAAAGATTGTCAGGATGTAATGGAAATTCTAAGTGGAAAAATCGATTTTGGTGATGAAACTTTTCTGGCGAAAATAACTAAAATCCTAAAAGATGATGATGATTCTGAAAATGCAGTAAGGGAAGTTTCATTAATTTCTAAGGAAAAATTTAAGGAATTAAATTTAACTAATTATCGTTTTGTTGAAAATAATCATTTGAATTCGAAAGTTCTGGCAAGTTCTGGAAATCCTGGAGAAAATAACAATGTATCAAGTGCAACACGTAGTTTTGGTGATTATTCATACACATTAATTCTTTGGTGACAATTTCTGTATGTAACAGACCGGTATTAATCGTGTTTGGGTGGTGAATACACCGGCCTTTACATACTTATAATCTGTACATCTCCGCGAGGAATTGGGTTGTGGTGGTGATTCCCCACCAGATGTACAGATTAATATTTTCATTTTCTATTAATAAAAGTTTTCCATTTTCAGATAAAGTATTATATACTATAAAAATCTTATATATTCGTGTTATCTTGTTTTGTTTTTATGCCCCGATGGTGTAGTTTGGATAACACATGGGACTGCGGATCCCATTCCCCGGGTTCAAATCCCGGTCGGGGCATTTTGTTTTTGTGATATTATGTTAAATGCTAATACTTATGTAACTACTCAAGAAGGAATTGGTGGGTCTATTAGAAATCAATATGAAGATTTTTATGTTGAAGAAATTCCGGAAGTGATTCCTACCGGTGAAGGGCCAAACGTTTGGATTTGGATTGAAAAGGTTGGCAGAACAACTTTAGATGTTGTTTTAGACATTGCCCGTGATTTGCATATTGATAGAAAAAGATTGGGTTTTGCCGGAATGAAAGATAAGAAAGCCTTAACCCGCCAATGGATTTGTGTAGCAAATATGGATTCCCAAGAACAGTTTGATCAGGTAAAAAACTTGGACATTTATAAAACTGATTTTTTGAATGTCACTCGTGGACGCAAAAAACTTAGGATGGGCCAGCTAAAAGGAAATAAATTCAAAATACTTATCCGTGACTTGGATGACATCGAAAAAAGCGCGAATATAGCTAATGAAGTCCTAAAAGAGTTAGAAGTCACAGGAGTTCCTAATTATTTCGGTTGGCAGCGTTTTGGTAAACCTAGAACAAATACCCATTTGGTTGGTGAAGCTTTAATTAAAAACGATTTGGCTGAAGCGGTTAGAAGATATATCGGAAACCCTTCAGAAGAGGAAAGTCTGGAAAACCAGCAAGCAAGACAGGCATATGACGATGGTGAATTGGAAAAATCACTGGAATTAATGGGTAAAGGAATGCGTTATGAAAAAATGATGATTCGTGAGTTAATCAGGGACTCTAAAAAAGGCGAATTAACTGACAAGTCATATATGAATGCGTTGCATGCTCTTCCAAAGCCATTGCAAAGGATGTTTGGCCATGCTTATCAGTCTTACTTGTTTAATGATGTGGTAAGCAAGCGTGTAGAAATGGGGCTTAACAAATATGTCGAAGGAGACATTATCATAGACTCAGAAGAACGGATAGTTCGTGATAAGACTCCTGAAGAGTATCAGGAATTGATTGATAACTTTGAAGCAAATCCAACCGCTCCGTTATATGGTACCAAAGTGCCTTTTGCAGGTGGAGAAGTTGGTGAAATGGAAAAAGGCGTTTTAGAAAGTTATGGTCTTGATAAAACTGATTTTGAAGTTCCAAAAATGCCTCGTTTAGGAAGTCATGGTCTTAGGAGGACTGTACGTTTTCAAGTTTGGGATGCTTCTGCAAAGGCAACCGACGAGGGTGTTTTGGCGGAGTTTTCAATCAATAAAGGTTCATATGCAACAGCAGTTTTACGTGAAGTAATGAAAAAGGATGTTGTATAATCTTATTTTTATATAGTACTTTCTACAAAATATTTCATAATGATTGAATGTAGAAATATTGCAAAAGGAAAAGGAAAAGGCGAATTGATAGTGAGCAGTGAACCTATTAGTTTTCTTGGTGGAGTTGATCCGGAAAATGGTGTGGTTATTGACCCTAATCATGAATTAAAAGGTCAGAGCATTAAGGATAAGGTTTTATTTATCCCTGGCGGAAAAGGATCTACTGTCGGTTCTTATGTTATTTTCCAAATGATGAAGAATAATACTGCTCCAAAAGCTATTATTTGCCTTAGTGCGGAACCGATTATAGCTACTGGCGCTATAATGTCTGATATTCCTATGGTGGATTCACCTTCTGAAACTAAAGACTTGACTAATGGGACTTTGGTAGAAGTTGATGGTGACAATGGGACTATAACTATTTTGTAAAGGGATTAAAATGCAAACTTTAATTGAAAACGTCAATATTATTAATCCTGATGACGAATTAAAGGCTAATCAGAATATTTTAATTGAAGGTAAATATATTAAAGAAATATCCTCAGGCAAAATAAATACTAAAGAAAATGTTAAAGTCATTGATGGGAATAATAATTATGTTTTGCCGGGGTTTATTGACTGTCATACTCATATTTTAGCTAAAGGGTTTCATAAAGAGGAAAATATGGCTAATCCGTTAGCTATTCATTTTTATAATGCCGTGCCTCATTCCCGCCAGACTATTGATGCTGGAGTCACTACAATCAGGGATTGCGGATCAGCGGATTATGGTGTGAAACTGGCCCAGCAAAGAGGATTATTCACCGCTCCAAAAATGGAAGTGTGTATTACTCCGCTTGTAATGACCGGAGGACATTTTGATTTAATGCTTTTTTCAGGATTTGATATGGAAATAATGTATCCCGGATTTCCTAAAGGCAGATGTGATGGAGTTTCTGAAGTTTTAAAGAAAACCCGTGAAGTTAAACGGGCCGGTGCTGATTTCATTAAAGTCATGTGCAGCGGTGGTGTTTTAACAACGAATACTTCACCGGAATTCTCTCAATTTAATTTGGATGAACTTAAAACTATTGTCGGTGAAGCCAAAAATACTAATTCTAAGGTTTCTGCTCATTGCCATAGTTTGGAAGGCATTAACAAATGTATTGATGCAGGATTTTCTTCAATTGAACATGGAACTTTCATTGATAGAAAAACTTCTCAAAAAATGGTTGAAAATGATGTAACGTTAGTTCCTACTTTATTGGTTCATCAATATCTCTATGAACATGGTTTTCCTGCATGGGACAATTATGCGGATGAAAAAATGGCCAAATTAAAGGAAGTAGTTAAAGTTCACAAAGAAAATATTAAAGTCGCTTATGAGGAAGGAGTAAATATCGTCATGGGGACTGATAGCGGTGTTATCCCTCATGGACACAATTTAAAGGAATTGGTTAATTTGGTTGATATAGGAATGACTCCAAAACAGGTTATTTCCGCAGGTACAGTTAAAGCAGCTGAATTTTTAGGTAAGGATGATATTGGTTTCATTGATGAAGGAAAATGTGCCGACATGATTTTCTTGGAAAAAAATCCGTTGGTCGACATTGAAATATTAACTAATCCGGATAATATTTGCGCAGTGATTCAGGATGGCAGAGAAGTTAAAAATTAATACAGATTTATGTAAAGCATGTAAATTATGCAAATCTGTCTGTATAAGAGATAATATTGAAATTGTTGAGTTTGCATATGAATTGGAAAGTAACTGTTTTGAATGCGGACATTGCATGGCAATATGTCCTGAAAATGCTATTAATTTAGTTAGTTTTGAAAATCAAATGTGTAGAATTGAAGAATATAATCCAAAGGATATTCCTGTTGATTATGATGATTTTTTACAGCTTTTAAAGCAAAGAAGGTCTGTCCGCTGGTTTAAAAAGAAAAAAGTTGATAATAAAACTTTTGAAAAATTGCTTGAAGGTGCTTATTATTCACCGTCAGCTCAAAACGAACAGGATGTTGAATTTGTTGTTTTGGATGAAAAACTGGATGAATTCATGGCTCATGTTTATGATATTATTAAAGCTGAGGAATATAAATTCTTTAGGATAAAACAATTTGGCGAGTATTTAAAGGATAATTCTAAATATAAATACCATCCGTTATTATGGGAAGGTTCACAGTTGATTTTAACATTTTCAACAGATAAAACAAGTGCTGTTATAGCTAATACTCGTTTAGAACTTTTAGCGTATTCCTTGGGGTTGGGTGGTTTTTATTCACTTTTCATTTTGAAAGCCGATGAAATCAATCATGATAAATTAATGGAATTTTTTCCTCATATAGATAAATCCAAACATATGTGCTCTTCTTTTATCATAGGATATCCAAAAAAACCTTTCAGAAGAACTGTTCCTCACAAAAAAATTGATGTAAAATACATGTAATTTTTATTTGCCTAAACTTTTATTTAATAATTAAATCATACTATTATTATAAAATTAATGAGAGATATTATGGCAAAACTTAAAGATATGGATGTTCCGATTGAAGGTATGCATTGTGCTTCATGTGTTTTAAGTGTTAACAAAACATTTGAACGGGAAGAAGGTGTTGAAGCAGTAGATGCGGATTTAGCTTCAAATAAACTCCATATTACAGTCAATCCTAAAAAAATTACTTATGACGAAATGGATTCAATAGTTAAAAATTTAGGATTTCAATTGCACACTGATGAAGTAACTTTAAGGATTGATGGCATGCATTGTGCTTCCTGTACAATGAATGTGGAAAATTTTTTAATACGTTTGGATGGAATTTTTGATGTTAAAGCTGATTTAACTTCTGGTACTGCTTTTGTCCGTTATGATAAAAATAAAGTCACAATCGATGACATGGAAAAGGTTATCAACAATTTAGGGTTTGAACTTTTAGGAATTGATGGACAAACGGATATTGATGAAGATGAATTATACAGACAAGATTTATTATCAAAAAGAAACAGAATCATCGTTGGTTTAATTTTTGCAGCTATTTTAATGATTTTGATGTATGTTCATTGGGATCCATTGGAAGGCATTGTTCAAGGTATTAATACGTCTTTAGGTGTTAATATATCTTCAATGGGATTGCTTTCCCTCTTAATAAGTATTGCTCCATTTTTATATGTTTCTTTACCTATTTTAAAAGCTGGAGCTAATGGATTAATGCATAAAAACCTGAACATGGATGTAATGTATTCAATGGGTGTTATGGTTGCTTATGTTTCAAGTATTTTAGGTACTTTCAACATTATTTTAGACCATACATTCATGTTTTATGAGTCTGCAATCATGCTCCCGTCATTTTTAATGATTGGTAGATATCTGGAAGCTAAAGCTAAAAAAAGAACTTCAGATTCAATCAGGGATTTAATTGGTCTTCAGCCTACTGTCGCTACTTTGGTGGAACTCGATGAAAATAATGAAGTTTTATCACAAAAAGAGGTTCAGATTGCTGAAATTAATCTTGAAGACAAGCTTTTAGTCAAACCTGGTGATAAGATACCTGTTGACGGTAAGGTTATTGGTGGAGAATCTTATGTTGATGAATCCATGATTAATGGAGAACCTATTCCAAAGGTTAAAAAAGATGGTGAAGAAGTTTTTGCAGGTACCATTAATCAGGATGGTGTTTTAATTATCAGTGCTTTAAAAATAGGTTCTGAAACTGTTTTATCCAATATTATTCGTTTGGTTGAAAAGGCTCAAAGTTCAAGACCGCCAGTTCAAAAATTCGCAAATACAATAGTTTCATATTTCATTCCAGTAATTTTAACAATAGCTATTGTAGTATTCTGCATTTGGTATTTTGTTTTGGGTGCTACCTTATTATTCTCTCTAACCTGTTTAATATCTATATTGGTTGTTGCTTGCCCTTGTGCTTTAGGTTTGGCTACTCCTACTGCCGTTACAGTTGGTGTTGGAAGGGCTGCCGAGTTTGGTATATTAATTAAAAATGGGGATACTTTGGAAAATGCAGGCCAAATTGATGTCGCGGCATTTGACAAAACGGGTACAATAACTGAAGGAAAACCCGAAGTGGATGATGTAATCACATATGGTATTGATGAAAATGAATTAATTGCTCTTGCAGCATCTGTAGAGCAAAATTCAAACCATCCAATTGCTAAAGCTATTGTAAGAAAAGCTGACGGTTTGGAATTATTAAATACTGTCGATTTTGAAAATGTTACTGGTAAGGGCATTAAAGCAGAAATTAATGGAAAAATCGTTCTGGCCGGAAATAAATCATTGATGGAAAGCAATGATATTGAAATTCCTTCAGATGTATTGGATACTTATGAGAATTTGGAAAGTCAAAGTAAAACCATTATTCTTCTGGCGGTTGATGTAGCTATTCGTGGAATTTTAAGTTTGTCTGATAAGGTTAAGCCAAATTCTAAAAGAACCATTGAAGAATTACATAAGATGGGCATCGAAACATACATGTTAACGGGCGACAATGAAAGCACAGCACTATCTGTTGCAAATGCCGTTGGAATAGATAATGTTAAGGCAGGAATATTGCCTGAAAACAAACTTGACATTGTTAAGGACATTCAATCAAATGGATCTAAAAAGGTTTTATTTACTGGGGATGGAATTAACGATGCTCCTGCATTGACACAAGCAGACATTGGAGTTGCAATGGGTAATGGAACAGACATTGCAATGGAAAGTGGAGATGTCGTAGTGATGGAAGGGGATCTGGAAAATGTTGTAGCTGCAGTGCAATTCTCTAAAAAAGTAATGAGAAGAATTAAGGAAAATATTTTCTGGGCTTTTGCATACAACTCAATTCTGGTTCCGGTTGCTGCCGGAGTCCTATATCCAAATTTCGGAATAATGTTTCAACCGGAATATGCAGGTCTTGCAATGGCGTTAAGTTCTGTAACGGTAATTTCATTATCTTTACTGCTTAAAAGATATGTTCCACCTATAAAAAGAGTTAAAATTTAATAAATAAAAGTTAATCAACTATCATTTTATTCAATTCTTATGTTGAATATACCTTTTTTTATTTTTTCACATTGTCGCACTTCAACAATTTTTATTTAAGACTTTTTGAAAAACAAGTATTACAAAAAATTTGTGAGGGGATAAATTTGACTCATCAAAGCATAGATAAATTTTTTAAGGTTTCTGCCATTCTTTTTGGACAAAGATTTGTTGATATGTTTGTTCTTGATTATCATATAATTAGACTATACAGGAACGAATTAAACACATTTGGAGGAAAAAACTATTTCACTGATTTGGTATTTGAAACCCGTGAAGGTGTTTTGCTAAATTTTGAATTTCAAGATACGAAAATCAAAGAATCTGATTTAAAAAGATACATGGACTACAAAGTATATTTACAATGCCAATCAGGAAAAGCAGTTGTAACAGTCATAATTTGTACATATCCTATTAAATCCGAAGTTTATATCTATAATGAAACTGAAACTTCATTTTTAAAACCAATAATTCGTTATTTATGCGATTATGATGATGAAGTAAAATATTTAAGCTTACAAAACAAATTAAAAAATAACTTAAAATTCAACCATCATGAAATCCAATTTTTAGTATTATCACCATTCATGACAGATAAACCTATTAGACAAAATAAAATCAGGGATGTTTGTAATTTGATTGAAGAAATAAAAACCAATAAATTATTTGCTGATGAAGAAATGTACTTGCCATTAATCTTAGCGATAAATCAATACATTTCCGATGAAAAAGAAAAAACAAAATTAATAGAGGTGTTAACAATGGGCATGCCTGCGGATGAAATATATGAAAAAGTAATGAATAGCGGAATATATGAACAAGGTATAGAAGAAGGTATGGAACGAGGTATGGAACGAGGTATGAAAAAAGGGCTGATTAAAACAGCTAAAAATATGAAAGATCTTGGTGATAATATTCTAGATATCTCAAAACGAACTGGCCT
This sequence comes from Methanobrevibacter sp., assembly GCA_024689425.1. GTDB lineage: Archaea > Methanobacteriota > Methanobacteria > Methanobacteriales > Methanobacteriaceae > Methanocatella. Next base: position 14,257 of record JAILDN010000106.1, on the reverse strand, counting down.
TAGCATAGAGGAAATTGAAAGTTTATAATTTTAAATTATATCTTTTTATTATTTTTCTCAATAAAAAAATAAAAAGAAATCAAAATGATTTCTTATTCTAATTCTACTTTTAATGCTCCAATTTTTGGAGCAAGGAAATTATAAAATACTGCAATAATTAAAGCTTCAATTAAATAAATGAAAAAGCTAATTAAAGCACCCACTAATATTGCGAGTATTGAGCCACCAAGGATTATTAAAAGTACTCCAGTAATGAGATTTAAAATAAGACCAACTGTAGCAAAAACAATTGCAAAGCTTTTAATATCAATGGAATTAAGTACAGTATATTTATCTTCTTCTGACAGATTTACAGTTATTCCTCTATCGCTGCCTGCTAAAAAGTTATAGAGATATGCTGAAATGAATGTAAATGCTATAACTAATAGTGTGGTAATAACTATTGCGATTCCAATGGCTATAGGATTATAGAATATTGCAACATATTGATATACCAAATATGCAAGTACGAGTTGTGAAGAATACATGAATATTGAAACAAGAGAGTTTAATAATAGTGGTAAAATTAATGAAAGTGCGAAATAAATTATAAGTGACATTATTAATGTGATGCCTCCTACAATTAATGCGGTTTCTTTCGGGGAAATCTTGTTAATATATCCTGATTCATCAATATCAAATTTTATTGGATTCATTTTTTGAGATAATATGTTGTAAAGATAGCTTTCTGTGAAACATAAAAAGATGCTGGCTATCATTGGCCCAAAGATAAGTGTTGGAACCATGTAAAGTACAACAGTAAAGCTGCCAGGTATAGTTATTGAAAGTCCTCCAACAAGGATTAAAGCTATTAAAACAGAAATTAACGTAGTTACTCCGGTTAATATTACAGTGTATGATTTTTCATCTATAGATTTTAATTCAGTCAATGCCATATTTATCACTTAAAACCAATTTTTTGAATCTTCTAAAAGTTCATCAATGATAATTTCGATTGAACCAGTGTAGGTATGAGGATTCATAATCTTTTCTACATCTGCTTCAGTCAAGTATTTTTGTACTTCTTCGTCCTCTAAAATGAGTTCTCCAAGTAAAAGTTTTTCTTTGTTTGCTTTAATGGCGTTTTTCCTTACAATTCCGTATGCGGTTTGTTTACCCATTCCGGCCCTTGTAAGTTCAGCCATTAATCTTTCAGCCATGATTAAACCGTTTGTTAAGTTTAAGTTTCTTTCGATATTTTCATCGTAGAATACTAGGTTACTCATTAGTTTGATAGTTAAGTTTAAGATATAATCGGTTAAAATACAGCTTTCCGGAAACATTATTCTTTCACAAGAGGAGTTGGTCAAGTCTCTTTCGTGCCATAATGGATTGTTATCGAGAGCCGCATTTACATAGGACTTAACGATTCTTGCAACACCACATATCCTTTCGGCAGTAATCGGGTTCATTTTATGTGGCATTGTACTGCTGCCAACTTGTTTTTCCGGATCAAAGTATTCTCCGACTTCCATTATTTCAGTTCTTTGTAAGCTTCTGATTTCTAGAGCTATTTTATCTAAAGTTGAAGCAATATTGGCCAATGTTGAGATGAATTCAACGTGGTTGTCTCTTTGTACAACTTGGTTGGTGATTTTAGCCGCAGGCAAGCCTAATATGCGTGCAACGGTTTTGTGGATTTTCCATCCGTCAGTACCTAAAGCTGCGGTGGTTCCAACTGCTCCGTCCATCATTGCAACACAAACATTCTTTTCTGCATGTTCCAATCTTTCGTATTGCCTGTGAAGCTCATCTGCCCATAAAGCAAATTTCATTCCATAAGTTGTTGGAAGTGCATGTTGGCCGTGTGTACGTCCGATACATACTTTCATTTTGTTTTCGCTAGCTAATTCAAGCATTAATTTGGTTAATCTTTCTACTTTTTCTTTTAAAACTTCAATTGAGTCACGAATAAGCAATGAATTTGAACTGTCTACAATATCATTAGATGTAGCTCCAAAGTGAACATATTCTCCAGCACCATTATCACATACTTCTGTTATTCCTTTTGACAGTGCTGCGATGTCATGGTTAGTTTCTGCTTCAATTTCATTTACACGTTCTAATTTTACATATTCTGTATTAGCTTTACGTGCAATTTCATCGGCCACTTCTTGAGGGATTATTCCTAATTCTCCTTCTGCTTGTGCAAGAGCCGATTCTACATCTAACATTCTTTGTAATTTATTTTCGGATTCCCAGATTCTTTTCATTTCAGGGGTTCCGTACCTAAATTCAATTGGGTGTATAGCCATTTTTTATCATCTCATTTAATTTATAATGTATATATATTTTTAATCGTGTATTATTAAAGTTTAAGATTATTTCCTTATTTTTCAATTTTATTATTTTTAATTTTTCAAAGTATTACTTATTGATTGTTTAGTAATCTTTATATTATATTAAAATCATAGTAACATTAACATATAATAACATTTAATTGTAAAATTTTTAAAATATCTGGGTGGTCATGTGGAAACAAATATTAAAGAATTCCGCAATTTAAAGGGATTAACACAACAGGAGTTGGCCGATGCTGTAGGGGTCACAAGACAAACTATCAATGCACTGGAAAATGCCAGATATAATCCGTCTTTAGTATTGGCTTATAAAATTACAAAGGCTTTAGATCAAAAATATATTGAAGATGTATTCACGATTGAATAGTAAAAACACATCTTTTTCAATTCTATTTTTACATTGTTTTAAATTATAAAAAAAGTCGTAATGAAAATTTAGTTGGGGCTATGAATCATCATCGCTTTGTTTTGAAGTTTCATTGTTTTTTATTAACTTTTCCATTTTATCAAATTTAGCATTGAAATGTTTCATCAGAATGGCGGCCGTCAGGGTGGCAGTACCCACGCCCGAAAGGATGTAACCTCCCCAAACCAAGACTATTGAATTCAGTTTTCCAGTTATGGAAGTTCCTAAAATGGCATATCCGTTACTTGTAAATGCGTTTGAAACCATTACCAAAGAGTCTAAAGGGTTCACTCCTTCAACAATCTGGGTTATAATGAAACTAAGGAATATGATTATAAATAATACCAATATGGTTATACTCAAACCATTTGATTCTGTGTATTGCCTGAACTTATCATAATAGAATTTAATGAAGTATATGAAAATCAAAAAGTGAATGATGTCAATAAATCTAACTAAAGTGAAATTAAATAACAAATAGTTTATAGAATCATACGGGACCAGCAACAAAAGTATTATTTTTCCCTTTACGGAACTTTTATCTAGCATAACCGCTAAGAATAATGAGAAGACAATGTCAAATATTGCAAAATAAATCAATCCTTGAGTTGATATTAAAGAATATAGCATGTTAACAAATGCCAGTGACATTATTATTAGGTAAAATACCTGTTTTAAGGTATGTACTTCGTCTTCTGGAAGTATTTCTCCTTTTTTCAACCTTTTATCCTTAATAATCCTTATTTTCTTATAAAGATAATTTCCAATCACTACTAAGACAAGGAAAATAATTACTTCAAGAATTAGTTGTATAACCGGTCCATATATTTCCATTCAATAACCTCATAGTTAATTTTGAAATTGCATATATTAATATTTATCATTAATTTTGCATCTTATTATTTTTTATATTAATATCACCATATCATTTAGTATGTCTTCTTTAAATGATAGTCTTAAAAAAATTTCAATTTTTGAATTATTAATTGTAATTCTCGCATTAGTGGGGATAATATTTCTTTTTAAGATTATTGGCTATCCAATTGGTGACTATTGGATATATGTTGGAGTCATATTCTATTTTATTTATAGATTGAGGTTTTTTGGAAATGAATTCATAGAGGATACAAAAAACATATTTTCAAAAATTTCGCCGAAATCTATTCTGACTATTATTTTGGTCAATGTTTTCTTTTCTTATGGTATGCTATATCTTTCAATTTTTGCTTTAACTTATATTCCGGGATTTGATTCATTGGTAAGTTGGTTTATGAACCCGATTGCTATGAATTCTTTAATTGGGGTGGGTAGCATATTTTCTACAATTATTATTTCACCGATTTCTGAAGAGCTATTGTTTAGGGGAGTATTTTTAAACAGGCTTAAGTTGGTCGTTCCGACATCTTTTGCAATTGCCATTACTTCGATATTATTCGGGTCAATACACAGCTATGGAAGCATTATCTCTGCATTTGTATTCGGAGTATGCATGTGTATAGTATATCTAAAAACTGAAAATATTATGGTATGTATTTTTGCACACTTTTTAAATAATTTATTGGCTGAATTGTTGTATCATATCGATTATGGAAAGTTAATTTTTACAAATAGCATTTTTATAGTTTTGTTTTCTATATTGGCTATTGTTTCATTTTATTTGATTGTTATATCAATCCGTCAGGAATGGAAATATATTGATAAAGGGTAAGTGGTTTATATGGATTTAAAAAAGATTGGTATTTTTTTGATTTTTGTTGGAATTGTTGTTTCAGTCATGTTTGTGGGCAATCACACATATCTGGTTCCTGCATTAACTATAACTGTACTGGGATTTTTCATTACTGTGGTTGGATTTGTGGTTGATGTTAAAAAAAGAAAAATTATCAATGATCAATTGGATGAGGATGTTTCTACCAAATTGCAGCCTTTAATCACAAAATATTCAAATTTGAATAAGGAATATAAAAACCAGTTAAGTGATGATGAATATGCCAAAAAAAGGCTTGAGATGAATAAGGATTTGGAAGCGGAATTGGTGGAAAACCTTCCTTATTTGGAATCTCGTGAAATAAAGAAGATTATCATTACATTTAACCGTGAACAGGATAAGATGTAAATCTGTTTTTAATGACAATTTTTTCATCACAGAGCAATATAATGTACAAAAAAGTACTACAAGGTTTTAAATAGTACATTGATTATAGTTAATATAAAAATAGATTATGTGATAGAATGTTTTCCCCAAGTTTAGAAGAAGTCAAAAAAATCGCAGAAAATGAGGAGTATAAGAGAATCCCCGTTGCATATGAATTGCTTTCGGATATTGCCACTCCAATTGAAGTGTTAAGAATTTTAAAAGGTGTAAGCAAGCACTGTTATATGTTGGAAAGTATCGAAGACAGCGAAAAATGGGGAAGATACAGTTTTTTAGGTTACAATCCGCTTTTAGAGTTCACATGCCAAAATGGTGTTGTTCAAATAAAGGGCGATTCAAATTTCACTGAACTGAATGATGAATCAGTAATAATCGAAACTGATAATCCCAGCGATATAATCCGGGATTTGATTGTTAAAAATAAATCTCCCAAATTGGAGAATATGCCTCCATTCACAGGGGGTTTTGTAGGTTATTTCGCTTATGATTATATTAAATATGCAGAACCGTCCTTAAATCTTGATGCAGAAAACCAAGATCAGTTTAAGGATATAGATTTGATGCTTTTTGATAAGGTAATCGCCTTTGATAATTTCCGCCAAAAAATCATATTGATTGTTAATATGAAAACAGATGATTTGGAAAATAACTATATGAAGGCTTGCGGTGAATTAAAGGAGATTGCTGAGTTAATTAAAAACGGCAAAAAGGCCGAAATAAAACCATTAAAATTAAAATCTGATTTTAAACCAGTGTTTTCCCGTGAAAAATATGGGGAAATGGTAATTAAAGCTAAAAATTATATTAAGGAAGGGGATATTTTCCAGGTTGTTCTTTCAAACCGTATTGAAGCGGACATTGAAGGAAGCCTGTTTGATACATATCGTGTCTTGAGAACCACAAATCCTTCTCCTTACATGTTTTACTTCTCAAGTGATGATATAGAAATTGCCGGAGCATCACCTGAGACTTTGGTAAAGGTTAACGACAGAAGATTATACACATTTCCGCTTGCGGGCACAAGGCCTCGTGGAAAAACAGAAAAAGAAGATTTAAAACTGGAAAAAGATTTGTTGAGTGATGAAAAGGAATTGGCCGAACATAATATGCTAGTTGATTTGGGACGCAATGATATTGGGAGAATAGCCGAAATTGGCTCCGTATCTGTTGATAAGTATCTATCAATTGAGAGATTTTCACATGTCATGCATATAGGCTCTACTGTCACCGGAACTTTGCGCAGTAATTTGGATGCCCTTTGTGCCATTGATTCAATTTTGCCTGCAGGAACGCTATCCGGAGCCCCAAAGATAAGGGCCTGTGAAATTATCAATGAACTGGAGGACAATAAGCGGGGAATTTATGGTGGAGCTATTGGATATGTGGATTTAAGCGGAAATTTGGATACTTGCATTTCCATTAGAATAGCTTTTGCACGCAATGGTAAGGTCTTTATCAGATCAGGTGCAGGAATCGTCGCTGACAGTGTTCCTGATACAGAGTTCGATGAATCTATGAATAAAGCGGCAGCGGTAATCAATGCATTAAAAATGGCTGATGGAGGATTAGAATGATTCTTTTAATAGACAATTATGATAGCTTTTCCTATAATCTATACCAGTTGATTGGTGAGGTTACGCCGGACATTAAGGTTTCAAGAAACGATAAGATTACTTTAGAAGAGATTGGGGAGCTAAATCCCGATGCAATTATTTTATCTCCAGGTCCGGGAAAACCTAAGGATGCGGGAATATGCATTGATGTGGTACGTGAGTTTTCAGGTAAAATTCCTATTTTGGGAGTTTGTTTAGGTCACCAGTCTATTTGTGAGGCATTTGGTGGCGAAATTTCATATGCAAAGCGTTTGATGCATGGAAAATCCTCAATAATTGAATTGAATAATGATTATATTTTTAAAGGTTTAGATTCCAAAATCACAGTCGGAAGATATCATTCTTTAAGTCTGATGGAAAGTACTCTTCCCGATGAGTTGGAAATAATATCAAAATCCTGTGATGATGGTGAGATAATGGCCGTAAAGCATAAGCAGTATAATGTTTACGGACTTCAATTCCATCCCGAATCAATTTTAACGCCAGACGGTTTGAAAATAATTAAAAATTTTTGCGAGGCAATATAATGATTAAAGAAGCAATTTTAAAGGTATCTAAAAAAGAAGATTTGACTTATGATGAGGCATTCAGGACTATGGATGAAATCATGAGCGGTGAAGCAAGTGAAGTTCAGATGAGTTCATATTTAACTGCAATGTCAATGAAGGGTGAAACTATTGATGAAATCACTGCCTCCGCTGAAGCTATGAGGGCTCATTGTGTAAGATTATTGAATGATGTTGAAGCTTTAGAAATCGTCGGGACTGGAGGTGACGGCTCCAATACTTTCAACATTTCAACCACTTCATCAATCGTCATATCTGCAGCAGGTGTTCCTGTAGCAAAGCATGGAAATCGTTCTGCATCAAGCAAATGCGGTGCTGCTGATGTACTGGAACAATTGGGTGTTAATATTCAAATCGAACCGGATAAGAGTTTAAGCTGTTTGAAGAAAAATAACATTTGCTTTTTATTTGCTCAAAATTATCATATTGCAATGAAATATGTTGCCAGCGTTAGAAAAGAGCTGGCTATTAGAACAATATTTAATATTTTAGGTCCTTTAACCAATCCTGCGGGTGCAACCATGCAGGTTTTGGGGGTTTATGATAAGGAATTAGTAGAACCTTTGGCGGAAGTATTAAACAATTTGGGTGTCGAATCAGCACTGTCCGTTTATGGAATGGACGGGATGGATGAGATTTCTGCCAGTGATGAGACCTTTGTATGTGAGATTAAAGACGGAAAAACAAAATCTTACATGATAAAGCCGGAAGATTTTGGATTTGAAAGATGCAAAAAAGAAGATTTGGTTGGAGGCAATCCTAGGGAGAATGCTAAAATAACATTGGGCATCCTCAACGGTCAAAAAGGACCGAAAAGAAATGCAGTTGTCCTCAATTCCGCTGCAGGATTATATGTTGCGGGGGCTGTTGAATCCATTAACGATGGTGTAAAACTGGCTGAAGAAATCATTGACTCTGGAAAAGCACTAGAACAGCTTGAAAAATTTATTGATTGTACAAATGGTTGATTTTTATGTTGGATGAAATAGTTGAAAGAACAAAAGAAAGGATTGAATTGGAAAAGTCAATAATTCCCTTGGACGAATTGAAAAAGCAGGCGGATCTTTTGGAAGTCAGCGGTGACTTTCCGTTTAAGAAAGCCCTTCAAAGTGATGATATTTCAATCATTGCAGAGGTTAAAAAGGCATCTCCTTCAAAAGGATTGATTGCTGAGGATTTCGATTATGTTCAGATTGCTAAGGACTATGAAAATGCAGGTGCTTCTGCAATATCTGTTTTAACCGAGCCTTATTTTTTCAAGGGTGATGATGACTATCTAAAGGAAATTGCTCAAAATGTTTCCATTCCAATTTTGAGAAAGGACTTTGTCATTGATGAGTACATGATTTATCAGGCCAAATATTTGGGCGCTTCAGCTGTTTTGCTGATTGTAGCTATTTTGGATATAGTTCAATTGAAAAAATTTTTGGATTTGGCACATTCATTAGGTTTATCTGCAATTGTTGAGTGTCATGACGGTGATGAAATCATGAAGGCATTGACTGTTGGTGCTGAAATTGTTGGGGTCAATAATCGTGACTTAACTGATTTCACTGTAGACATTGAAAACAGCATTAACTTACGTAGATGTGTGAGTGGAGATGTCGTATTTATATCTGAAAGTGGCATTAAAACGAAAGAGGATGTCGCCAGATTAAAAGAAAATGATGTTGATGCAGTTTTAATAGGCGAAACTTTAATGAAAAGCGATGATAAAAAAGCTATGATTTTGGAGTTGAAGAATGGTTAAAGTCAAAATCTGCGGACTCAAGAGATTGGAAGACATTGAGCTCGTAAATAAATATAAGCCGGATTATATAGGATTTGTATTTGCAGATAGTCCAAGAAAAGTTTCCCATGAATTAGCTAGTCAGATGAAGGAAAATTTAGATTCCTCCATTCAATCTGTTGGGGTTTTCGTAGATGCCGATTTAAATGAAATTCTGAAATTGTTCGATGAAAACGTAATTGATATTGCACAGCTGCACGGTTCGGAAAGTGAAGATTATATTAGGAAATTAAAGCAAAAATCTAAATATCAACTGAAGATTATCAATGCAATTGAAATGTCTGATGAAAAAGATTTGTTGGAATATGACAGTTCAATTGCGGATTATTTGTTGCTTGACAGTGGAAAAGGGAGTGGAAAAACCTTTGACTGGCGGCTCATTAGGAAAGATTTAAAAAAGGAATTCTTTTTGGCCGGAGGCTTAAATTCGAAAAACATTCCGCAGGCCATTGGAGAATTCAACCCTTATGCTGTTGACTTAAGCAGCAGTTTAGAAATTAATGGTTATAAAGATGAAAATAAAATAAAAGAAGTCATGGAGGAAATAAATTTGACTAAAGGAAGATATGGTGAATATGGCGGTCAATATATCTCAGAAACGTTAATGAACGAATTGTTATATTTGGAAGAGCAATACAATCACTACATGAATGATCCTGAATTCACAGAAGAGTTAAATACCTTATTGAGGGAGTATGCTGGAAGGCCTTCTTTGTTATATTATGCAGAAAGGATGACTGAAGACCTCGGCGGAGCAAAAATATACCTTAAGCGTGAAGATTTAAACCACACCGGAGCCCATAAGATTAACAATGTATTAGGTCAGGTATTGCTTGCTAAAAAGATGGGAAAAACAAGAGTAATTGCGGAAACCGGTGCGGGTCAACACGGGGTTGCAACGGCAACTGCAGCAGCATTATTGGATATGGAATGTGAAGTCTATATGGGTGAAGTAGACACCGAAAGGCAAGCATTGAACGTTTATAGGATGGAACTGTTGGGTGCAAAGGTCCATCCGGTAAAATCAGGTACAAAAACCCTAAAGGATGCCGTAAATGATGCTTTTAGAGATTGGATTGCCAGAGTTCATGATACTAACTATGTAATAGGCTCAACAATGGGTCCTCATCCGTTCCCAATGATGGTAAGGGATTTCCAAGCCGTAATCAGTCAGGAAGCAAGGCAGCAGATACTAGAAAAAGAAGGAAAATTGCCAACTGCAGTATTGGCCTGTGTTGGTGGTGGAAGCAATGCAATGGGTGCGTTCTATAATTTCATCGAGGACGAAGACGTTAAGTTGATTGGTTGTGAAGCCGGTGGAAAGGGAATTGATACTCCTTACAATGCAGCTGCACTGACAAACGGTAAAATCGGAATATTTCATGGAATGAAGTCCATATTCAATCAAAGCAATTATGGACAAATCGCTCCGGTCTATTCAATTTCAGCAGGTCTTGATTATCCGGGTGTGGGTCCCGAACATGCATATTTAAGGGACTCCGGAAGGGCAGAATATGTCCCAATTACTGATGAAGAGGCCGTCGGAGCTTTCGAATACTTATCAAGAATGGAAGGAATAATTCCAGCTATTGAAAGTTCACATGCAGTGGCCCATGCAATGAAAATTGCTCCTGAAATGGATAAGGACGATATCCTAATCGTTTGTTTATCAGGTAGGGGAGATAAGGATGTAAAGTCAATAGCAGAATATAGGGGAGTTGAGTTAAATGAGTAGAATAGCTAATGCTTTTAAAGATGATTGTGCGTTCATTGGCTTTTTGACTGCAGGAGATCCAACTATTGAAAAGACAGTCGAGTATATTTTGGCAATGGTTGAAGCGGGTTGCGATTTGGTGGAAATAGGAATACCGTTTTCAGACCCTATGGCTGAAGGAGTCGTTATTCAGGATGCTAATGTGCGTGCCCTAAAACACAACACGACTACTGATGACGTATTTGAAATTGTAAGGGAAGTCAGAAAGAAAACCGATGTTCCTCTTGTATTCTTGACTTATATCAATCCAGTGTTTTTCTATGGTTATGAAGAATTCTTTAAGAAATGCGGTGAGCTGGGTGTCGATGGAATAATTTCACCTGATTTGCCTTATGAGGAAAAGGGTGAAATCGCAGATATTGCAGCTAAAAACGATGTGGATGTCATTTCTTTAATCGCACCGACATCAAAAGAGAGAATTCAGAAGATTGCTCGTGATGCAACAGGATTTATTTATGTCGTTTCATCTTTGGGAGTTACTGGAATGAGGTCTGAGATTAAAACCGATTTGGGTGCAATAATATCCGATATCCGTGATGTCACGGATTTGCCTTTGGCCGTTGGTTTTGGAATCAACACTCCCGAACAGGCTTCAGAAATTTCCAAAATTGCGGATGGAGTCATAGTAGGTAGTGCAATCGTAAAAATCATTGAAGAGCATGGTGAAAATGCAACTGAAGCATTAAAAGACTATGTTTCATCAATGAAAAATGCATGTATTGATTGAATAAGGATTTAAACCCTTATTTTTCAATTATTTTTTTTAATGAAAATCTTTATTAAATAATAAAAACATAATATTTAATACTATTAAAGAATTTTATGATTAAGAAAATAGAGGATTTTTTATGTTTAAAGCTGAATTAAGTGATTCTAGTATTTTAAAAACCAGTTTTGATGCTATTTCTTCTATTGTTGATGAAGTACAAATCCAAACTGATAGTGAAGGTATGAGATTAGATGCCTTAGACCGTAGTCACATAACATTTGTTCATTTAGAATTGAAAGCAAGTTTATTTGATGAATATATTTGTGACGTTCCTGAAAAGATTAACATTGATACTGATGAATTCATGAGAGTTCTTAAAAGGGCTAAATCTCAAGATAGAGTTTTAATGTCTGTTGATGAAGGTAATTTCATAATTACATTTGAAGGAGATGCAACAAGGACATTTAAAATAAGATTAATCGATATTGAATATGATAATCCAACTCCTCCTCAAATCAATCACCCAACATCATTCAAAGTTCGTTTCTCTATCTTAAAAGATTCAATCAATGATATTGAAATATTTTCAGATAAAATTGCTTTACAAGTTGATGAAGATTACTTCATAGCATCCGCAGATGGTGAATTTGGTGATGCAAGTATCAAGTATCTTCACGGCGAAAATATTAAAGAGCATGCAAAATCTCTATTTTCCTTAGATAAAATTAGAGAAATGCTTAAAGCAGATAAATTTTCCGAGGAAGCAGAAATCAGTTTAGGTACCGACATGCCATTAAGTTTAACTTTGACAATGGTTACTGGTGACGGTAAACTCAGTTTCTTACTTGCTCCAAGATTAGAAACAGATGATTAAGTTCATTTGTTTTTTTCTTATTTTTTAAAAACCATCCGAGATGATATTAAGTGGATCTATTTCAAACTTTACGTAAAATTCAAAAGAAAGAGCGTGACAATGGTACTCTAGCTCAGGTTGATGAGAATTTTTATTCCCAGATTCATGAGTATTTAAATGAGTTAAAACAGTCAGCTATTGATGATCCATTCTCTGATGTTTACAATACTTTAAATGAAGCCAGAAGAATAGCGACTGAGATATGTGAAAAAAGAGAACATAAAATTACTCAAACTGCTGTTCTTAACATTAACAGATCTTACAATATTTTTTCAGGTGAAGAAGATTTTGATTTGGTCGATTCAATGCCTTTGAACTTGACTCCTGAAGAAGAGGCTTTTTATTTTTCATTGATTGATACCCTTAGGAATCACAAGTTTTCACTTTCCGGTGTTGAAGATTCAAAACCTCAAGTTCCTCGCGAAACCATTATTGAAAGTCCTTTGAATGAAAAAGATGATGAAGAAGTTGAAAATTCTCCTTCCAGTGAAGAGGAAGTTCCTAAAGAGGAACCTCCAAAGGAAGAGGTAAAAACCACATCCAATAGTCTTGGTGATATTGCAGATATGGCAATGGGTTCTTCTAAAAAGGATGAAGTCTTAGACCGGATTGATGAAATCAGTAAAGCCAAAGTTATCACTGATGAGGTCAGAGAACCTATAGAAAAACAAATATCCAAACCCAAAACAAAAAAAGAGGTTCCTAAAGAGTTTGGTGATATTGAAATTCTCGATAATGATACTCAATTCATTGATTTGGATGAGCCAAAAAGGTCTCGTGAATCCGATATTGTAACTATTCTTGTATTGGATGAAATAGATTCAATCATGGGGATTGATGAAAAAGTGTATGGTCCATTCCGCTCACAGGATATCGTGACATTACCAAAAATAAATGCAAATATTTTTGTAAAAAATAGAAAAGCTCGTTTTGTTAAAATATAGATTTTTCAAAACTTTTTTTTTAAAAATTAAAAAATAGAAAATGATGATAAATCATTTTCCTCGAATAATTTAAGAAGTTTCGCTGAACCATTCTTTTTTGCAACCGATATAATAAATTAATCCTGCAGATATTGCTGCGACTAGTATGTCTGTAACAAAATCTACGGTACTCACGTTTGATGAAAGACTTTTTAACCCAAGTGCAATAAAATAAAAAGCCGTTAAGTTATTTATGGAGTGAATAGCTGAACTTGCTTCCAATCCATTAGTGCGCCATGTTAGTAAACCATAAATTATACCCGTTACAAATACGGATATCAAACCAGTTACATTATATGAATGACTCACAGAAAAAATTATTCCTTGAATAATTATTGCCAGAATAGGTATTTTAAACCATGACCCAAAACTCTGCATTAAAAGACCACGATATATATATTCTTCTGCAATACCCTGTAGAGGTATAATAATTAAAGCTAGAACTAATAATATTGGAGAAATCTGGGTAACAGCACCTGTTCGTCCGTGCACTGCATAATCTATTACAGAATTAATCAGATATATTACAAATGCAATGCCTAAGCATTTAAAATAGATTTTCCAATTCCATCCTCCGCGTGATGAAGAATATGAAGAAAATGGCCTGTAATTAACAATTTTGGAAGCAATGTAAAGTGCAGGAATAAACAGGAAAATGGACAGATATGTGAAAGATGTTATAACATCAGAAGTATTTAAAGTTTCATATGCTCCGATTTTTATTAATGAAAGAATTTCTGACCCATATACTTTACTAAAAATTATTATCAATATAATTTGAAATATAAGATAGAACACTGCTGTAAGGACTATCGTAAGCAATGGTTTATGCCATTTATATTTTTCAAAAGTTCTTGGAAAAGTAATATAATCCGGAAATTTATTTTTTTTATCTTCCATCATGTTGATTATTTATTAATCTTCTTATTATTAGTAATTACTGAAAACTTAGGAAATATTGGAGGAAAATACTTTCAAGTTATTTTTTTAAAAAAGTTTGAAAAATAAGA
>JAILDN010000104.1 GCA_024689425.1 Methanobrevibacter sp. | reverse complement strand
CCACATTGGTTTTATCATTTTTAACCAAGTATTATTAGCTGAATTGAAAATTAAAGTGGTTTGATTGCAAATGATATCAAAGTTATCATTTCTATTACTACATTTTTAGGCATTTTCAGAAACATTTTATTAAATTTAATGTTAATTATATAAACTATGTTGAATAATAAATATATTAGTATTTATTAATTTAATTTATATTATATACATTTAGCTGGTGTTAAAGTGAACAAGATAAAAATAGCGATAGTGGGTATTGGTAACTGTGCAAGTTCCCTAATACAAGGAATTCACTATTATGATGGAAAAAATCCTGATGAAGCAATAGGACTTATGCACTGGGATATTGGAGGATATAAACCTAGTGACATTGAAGTTGTTGCCGCATTTGATGTTGATGAAAGAAAAGTGGGAAAGACAATTGATGAAGCAATATTTGCTAAACCAAATTGTACAACCGTATTTCAGAAAGATATACCAAAATATGATGTCACAGTAAGTATGGGTCATGTTTTAGATGGTGTTGCCGACCATATGTCTAATTATGATGACGACTACACTTTTGTTGTCAGTGACGCCGAACCTGTCGATGTTGTAGAGGTTTTAAAAGAAAGCGGTGCCGAAATCCTTGTGAATTACTTGCCTGTAGGGTCTGAAGAAGCTGCAAGATTCTATGCACAATGTGCTTTGGATGCGGGAGTAGCTTATGTAAATTGTATGCCTGTATTTATTGTCAGTGATGACGAATGGGATGCAAAATTCAAAGAAAAAGGAATACCTATTGTCGGTGATGATATTAAAGCCCAAATTGGTGCGACTATTACACACAGAACACTAGCTAACTTGTTTAAAGATCGTGGCGTAAAATTAGATAAGACCTATCAGATTAATACTGGGGGTAACACAGACTTTTTAAACATGCTTAATAGAGAAAGATTAGATTCCAAAAAAGAATCCAAAACTGAAGCTGTACAGGCTGTTGTTGCTGAGAGGATGGATGATAGGAATATCCATATTGGACCGAGTGATTATGTCCCATGGCAAGATGATAATAAATTATGCTTCCTTAGGATGGAAGGCCGTACATTTGGTGATGTTCCAATGAATATTGAACTTAGATTAAGTGTTGAAGATTCACCAAACTCCGCGGGTTGTGTAATCGATGCAGTAAGATGCTGTAAACTCGGTTTAGAAAGGGGCGTTGGTGGACAATTAACTTCTATCTCTTCTTACACTATGAAACATCCACCAATTCAAGTTACTGATGATGAAGCTTATGATAATGTTGAAAAATTTATTTCCGGTGATTTGGAAAGATAATTTTTCATTTCATTATTTTTTTATTTTTACAAATTTATTAATATATGTATTAACAAATATTAATACATACTGTTGAAATTTATTCATAATTATGATAAATAATTTAGAGAGGTGTTAAACAATGGCAAAAGTAAGATTTACTGAAACCGCACTTCGGGATGCTCACCAATCTTTGCTTGCAACAAGGATGAGAACAAGAGATATGATTCCTATTGCAGAAGAAATGGATAAGGTAGGTTATTTCTCTGTAGAAGCTTGGGGTGGAGCAACCTTCGATACTTGTATCAGATATTTAAATGAAGATCCTTGGGAAAGATTAAGAAATTTAAAGTCTGAATTTAATAAAACTCCTATTCAAATGCTTTTAAGAGGACAAAATTTGGTAGGTTATAAACATTATCCTGATGATGTAGTTACAAAATTTGTTGAAAAATCCTATGAAAATGGTGTAGATATTTTTAGAGTCTTTGATGCATTAAATGATATTAGAAACATGGAAAAATCTATTAAAGTAGCAAAAGATCAAGGAGCCCATGTTCAAGGAACAATCAGTTATACTATAAGTCCAGTCCATACTTTAGATGATTTTGTAAATTTAGCTAAAGATTTGGAAGCGCTTGATTGTGATTCTGTCGCTATCAAGGACATGGCAGGTTTAATCACACCATCTGCTGCATTTGATTTAGTATCCAAATTAAAAGAAGAGACTGATTTGCTTGTGGATTTACATTGTCATTGTACCAGTGGTATGACACCAATCAGTTACTATGCCGCTTGTCAAGCAGGTGTGGATATATTGGATACTGCAATTTCACCAGTTTCCTGGGGTACATCACAGCCTCCAACTGAAAGTATGGTTGCAGCACTACAAGGAACTCCATATGATACTGGATTGGATTTAAAATTATTAACTCATATTAAAGAATACTTTGATGATATAAGGGAAAAATATGCAACTTTGCTTGATCCGATTGCAGAAAGTATTGATACTGATGTTTTATTATATCAAATACCTGGAGGAATGCTTTCAAACCTTATTTCACAATTAAAAGAGCAAAATGCTTTAGACAGATATAATGATGTGCTTGAAGAAATGCCACGTGTTAGGAAGGATATGGGATACCCTCCTCTTGTAACACCAACAAGTCAAATTGTAGGTATTCAAGCAGTTATGAATGTTTTAGGTGGAGAAAGATATAAAACCGTATCTAATGAGGTTAAAGAATACATGAAAGGTAATTATGGAAGGCCTCCCGCACCTGTTGATGAGGAAATCTCTAAAAAAATCATTGGTGATGAAGAGGTTATTACCTGCAGACCTGCAGATTTGTTGGAACCTGAATTCGACAAATTCAAATCTGAAGGTATGGAAAAAGGATTCGTCAAATCTGATGAAGACGCTTTAACTTATGCATTATACCCACCAATCGCCCCTAAATTCCTTAAGGGAGAAGCAGTTGAAGAAGAACTTAAAGCTCCTTCAATTGTGTCTGATGATGAAATTGGAATTCCAACTCAATATAATGTTGAAGTTGATGGTGATGTATATGAAGTTAAAATCATGCCTACAGGATTCATGGAAGTTGAAGAAACAGAAAAAGGTCCATTCACTCCTGTTGAAGGAGGAGTATTCTCTTCAATGCAAGGTATGGTAATTAAACTCAACGTTAATGTTGGAGACAAAGTTACTGAAGGATCCACAATTGCTGTAATTGAGGCTATGAAGATGGAAAACGATATTCAATCCGAAGTGGAGGGTGAAGTCAAAGAAATCTTTGTAGAGCCTGGTGATGCAGTAAGTGCTGGAGATATTTTAATGGTTATCCAATAAGATAACCACTTTACTATTTTTTTTATAATTTTTGTTTACTCAATTTTATTTTTATTAACATTTTTTGACATATATTAGTAAATGACTGTTCATATTCTATTTTTGAAATATTGTTCATTTGGACTAAATATTCACTTGAATTTTGTTGTTTGTTTAATTCTGGCATTTAATATTATTCAGTGTTTTAAAAATCAATTAGACAAATTTATATATTTTGCTATGTAAAGTTAATAATATCGGAGTTTTACTTAAAAACTTTGAAAATTATTTAAGGTGACAAAAGATGAAAAACTACTTTGATATTAAAGATAAAGTCGCTCTTGTTACAGGAGCATCTTCCGGTCTCGGTTGGCAAATTGCACAAGCATATGCTAGTCAAGGAGCTAAATTAGCATTATTCGCTAGAAGAGAAGAAAGACTTCAAGAAAACAAAAAAACATTAGAAGATGAATATGGCGTAGAAGTAATGTACGCTGTAACAGATGTAGGTGACCCAGAAAACATCGCTGAATCTGTTAAAAAAGTAGTTGATCATTTCGGAAGAATCGATATCCTCGTAACTGCTGCTGGTATGGGTAACAACAAACCTGTTGTAGACCAAAGCGCTGAAGAATGGGATAGACACATTAAAATCGACTTAAGTGGTGTATACTACACTTGTGCAGAAGTTGGTAAAGTAATGATCGAACAAAACTATGGTAAAATCATTAACATTGGTTCAATCCACTCTCGTGTAATCTTCCCTGGTGGAGGAATTTCCGCATACTCCTCAGCAAAAGGTGGAGTAATGAATTTAACTAAAAACTTAGCAGTTGAATGGGCTAAATACAACATTACCGTTAACGCAATTGGTCCTGCTGTATTTGCTACTGAATTAACAACTGAAAGTATTGAAATGGAAGGATTCATGGACTTAATCGCAGCTTACTGCCCAATGCAAAGACTTGGTGAACCAGGTGAACTCGACGGTCTTGCAATATACTTCGCATCCGATGCATCCAGTTTCTGTACTGGACAATTAGTTTGTGTAGATGGTGGTTGGACAGCTATTTAAGTGTAATATCTTATTACACTTCTTTTTTTATTTTTTTTAGTTAAAATAAGATTTTTTTAGTAGTTACTAGAATTTTCTAGAAAATAATTATTTTTCATAGATGGTTAAATCTTCAATTCCTGCTTTTTTAAAGCCTCTTTTTCTTCTCATGCAGCTTTCACAAACGCCACAGTGTTTTTCAAAACCTTTATAGCAGGAATAACTTAATTCCATGGGGGCATCGTTTTCATGGCCTAATTTAACTATTTCATCTTTATCTAAATCAATGGCCGGTGCTTTAATTTCAATATCTATAGGAGAACCAACTTCAAATAATTCATTGAATTTTTCCAAGTATTCTTTTGAATTGTCTGGGAATGTATTTGCTTCTTCTTTATCCCATCCAACAATTATTATCTCAGCACCAATGCTTTCAGCATAGGATGCTGCAATTGAGGTAAAAACAGTATTTCTAGCTGGAACCCAAACACTGCTTGCGGTTTCACTAGACTTTTCAAAATCATCCAGATCATTTAAATCGACTTCTGGAATATCTTCGGAAGTATTTAAAGATGAATTACTAATTTCTGCCAACCACGGCAGTTCAATAACTGTGTGTGTAAAGCCCATTTTTTTACAGATTTCTTTTGCAGCTTTTAATTCTTGCATAAAAGCTTTTTGACCATAGTTAAACGTTATTGCATGGATTTCATAGTCTTTAGCATAAACGCATGTTGCAACAGTACAATCGAGTCCTCCAGAAAGTACGGATATTGCTTTTTTCACCTAATCAACTCTTTAACTTTTCTTAAACTGAGGCCACTATCTTTAGCTATTTTTTTCAAATCCTCATATTCAGGTCTTGAAGAAATTACTTCTCCATTAACATATCCGATTTTAAAGGTAACTTCGTATTCTTTTCCAGCAATTTCATAAGTTTTTTTAACAAATTCTCTTTTTGCTAGTCCTCTATGTATGTTTGGGGATATTCTAATGCCTAAACTGCCTGTTTCTTTAAAAATAAGATTTATTAATTCATCACGTTTACTTTTTTTAGAAATGACTTTTAAAAGGCTTCCTTGACGATTCTTCTTCATTATTATTGGTGTTATTGATACATCTGAAGCGCCTGCTTCCAATATTTTATCAAATAAATAACCGATTTCTTCGCCAGTTAAATGATCAATATTTGTTTCAATAACATCAATCTCGTCAGCATCAATTTCACAGGATTTTATGATTCTTAAAACATTTGGGTGGTTGAAATCTTTACTTCCTGCACCATATCCAATTTCATCAGCATTGATAAATGGGATAAACTTTTTAATTTCTGTGCATAGCTCGGCATATATTGCACATCCGGTTGGTGTTGCAAGCTCACTTGAAACCGGACCGCCAACGAAGTTGAATCCTTTTAATATCTCTAAAACTGCTGGGACTGGAACAGGCAATAGTCCATGTGCTGTTTCAACTGTTCCTCCTCCAACTGAAATCGGAAGACCAATGATTTCATGTTTATCTAGATTAAGTGAGTAAAAGGCCCAAACTGCACCGATTACATCTGCAACAGCATCACTTGCACCAACTTCATGAAAATGGATTTCATCAAGAGGTTTGCCATGAATTTTTGCTTCAGCTATTGCCATCCTTTTAAATATATTTAGTGCTGTTTTTTTAACATCTTCATCCAAGTCAAGGCCATTTATTTTATCAACCAACTCATTGTATTGAACACATTCGTTTTTTTCAAACATTTCAACATGGCAATACATGGAGTCAATACCATTTTTATTAACCTTTTCAAAATCAACCTTGACTTCTCCGATGGCACTTGCTGATGATTCCATAATTTCTTTTAATTTAGTTTTATCAGCACCTAAATCAACAAGTGCACCAATAATCATATTTCCTGAAATTCCACTGATTTGTGGGTCAATAATGATTGTCATAATAATTATCCTAAAAAGTTCTCTTAAACATTATTTATTAAATAGGGTAATATATATACTATTATATTTATTAATTAATTGGGTTTTTTACATGAAAGAAAGCAACTTTAACATTATTGAAAAAGATTATGGGATTTGTATAAATAATCCAAATCATTTTTTAGCCATTAGTGATTTCACTGTAAGTGATGGTATTGACATTATTGAAAATGTAAATATTATAAAGGCCAAAGATGACTTTGAAAAGACATCTAAGAAGGCAGAAACTTTTAATCAAGGTAATGGATCATATATTGCTCAAGCAAGTGATTCAATTAACTTTTTTACTAACTCTTATGGTGATGTTGAAATATTTACGTTCATGGCAAATGATGTGTTTATTCAAGATTTCACAGACAAGCTTAAAGTAGCGAATAGTAAAAAAGGCTTTGAAAAAGCAAGAATCAATTTAAGTCATGTAATTTATATTAATAGATCATTATCTCCAAAAGATTTGCTTAAAATCTATAAAAATGTCACAAAAGCCAAATCAAAGTATCTGGCCAAATTAAACTTGCCTTTTCATATAGACAACATTTTAAATACGGATGATTTTCTCGCAGTATTATCCAATATTCCAGAAAACGATGGCGAATCTTTAGACATCAATAACTGTGAATACGATGATGTTGACTTGGATGAATTAAATATTGAAGAAGCTATTGAAATCACATTAGAAGATGCTTTTAAAAGATTAGAATTAACTTTTGGTATTTTAGACTACTTTGTATCGGAAGGAATATTGATTGGAGATCTAGTGGAAGCAGGTATGGAACTGTTAGATGGTGTTGAAGTTACAGAAGAATTAAATCAAAAAATGGAAGCCCAAATCCTTAAATCATTAACTGATATTAATGTAATTACATTGCTTGTTGCAGCAATCAGAACAGAACAGGATTATGCTTCAAATAGGATAAGAGAAATAGATGAACTGGACTATCTCTATGCAGATGAAGTTTTAGGGCTTGCTATCTCAAATCAAATTGCAGGAACAAAAGGAGCATTTAATTTCAGAAGTTACAATAAAGCAAAGCCAGGCATTATCTACGGCTTGCCTCCAATTTTAGATGATATATTCGCAGGTTTAATTGCAGGGTGTATTTCAAAAATATTTGAGGATTAGTACTAGTCTATATTGGGGATATATTATTTATTTTCGTATTTGGTTTTCTGTTTAATGATTTTGCCATTTTTCGTTTTAACAAATATTAAAAAGTTTTTTAGTCCATCATTATTTCCATCACTTAAATTACTTATAATAAGAATAATATATCATGAATATACTATATTTTAATAGAAAGAAATTCGTAAGTTTTACAAAGATTAATAATGACAGTTATAATTTCAGATATCTATTCGAGGAATAAAAATGGAAGATGATAATTATTTTAAAGAGGAAGGATTTTCTGCTGTAAAATCACTTTTGGGATTATTAACATTCTCAACAATCCTTCCGATTAATGTATTCACATCACTCGAATATATGACCAAATTAGTATGGTGTTGGCCATTCATACATTTATTAATCGGTTGTCTTGCAGCTATTTGTGGATTTGCTTGTAGTAGTTTCCTTCATTTAAATCCATTTTTTAGTGCAGTTATTGTTTATGCATTTTTAATGTTAATAACAGGATATAATCATCTGGATGGTGTAATGGACATGGCTGATGGTGTAATGGTTCATGGAACACCGGAAAAGAAATTAAGTGTTGTTAAAGACTCTTCAGTGGGTGCTGGAGGAATAGCAACATTATTTTTAGTAGCTTCATTAACAATAGCTGGTTTAAATAATATTTTAGATTATAATTTCATATTAGGAATAATCATTTGTGAAATGGTGGCCAAATCTTCACTTTTAACAACTGCTCTAATATCAAAGCCTTTGACTCCTGGAATCGGAAGTTATTTCATATTTTCAACAAATCCGTTTAACTATGCATTATCTACAATTATTGTAGCTATTATATGTTATTTGTTGGGTGGAGTAGTTGGATTGATAGGTCTTTTGGGAGCAATATTTGCAGGGTTTTTAATAGCCAGCATTGCAAAAAGAAACTTCGGTGTTGCCAATGGAGATGTTTTAGGAATGAGTAATGAGGTGGGAAGATTAATGGCACTACTTTTCATGTCAATTGCTTTATATTTTTTATAACTCGGTGATAAGATGAATGTTAATGTTTTAAGATTGGATCATAGATTAAAAAGAGATACTCGTATTACTACTCATGTTTGCTTAACTGCCCGTGCATTTGGAGCAAGTAAAATTTACCTTGCCGGTGAAGAAGACAATAAGTTAATGGATAATGTCAGAGATACCGCCTCAAGATGGGGTGGAAACTTTGAAATAGAGCATACTGGTAGTTATATGGGCGTTATTAATAAATGGAAAGAAAATGGTGGAAAAATAGTACATTTAACAATGTATGGTTCACAGGCTCATGAAGTGGCACCTGAAATTAGAGAAGATGGCAGTGATATTTTAATTATTGTTGGGGGTTCTAAAG
Organism: Methanobrevibacter sp.; assembly: GCA_024689425.1. Classification (GTDB taxonomy): domain Archaea; phylum Methanobacteriota; class Methanobacteria; order Methanobacteriales; family Methanobacteriaceae; genus Methanocatella. The sequence continues at coordinate 22,361 of JAILDN010000104.1, read as the reverse complement.
TACCTGGAAAAGTCTATAAGGCTGCGGATTGGAATGTATCAGTAACAACACAGCCCCATTCTGAAGTATCCTCTTTAGCTGTTTTCCAGCATTTGCTGATGGATGGTAAAGAATTTGATTTGGAATTTGAAAATCCTGTATTTGAAGTTATTCCAACGGCTCATGGTAAAAACGTAAATATTCATGATGAAAACCGTTAAGATATGAAATCATCCAATCTTTTAATAGCTTTCAATTTTTCATCTTTTTTTATTCTAGCTTGATCCAATGCATCTTTTATTGTTTGAATTGAATTATCATAAACTTCCTTATCAACAGGATACGGAAAACCGTCTTTTCCTCCATGAGTAAAACTATATTTCACAGGGTCTTTCCAGCTTGCAGGTTCACCATAGACTAAATCTGAGATTAATGCAAGCGCCCGAATCTTTTTAGGTCCGATTCCTCTAAGTAAAATCAACTCTTCGTAATTTTCAGGTTGTATTTCCCAAGCATTTTTTAGCACTTCAAATTCCTTATCAGAAATATCCATATCTAAAACAGGATGATGTGAAGGCATCGTAAAGTCTTCTAAAAGCATTTGATTATCTTTTCTTTTAAAGTATTGTCTTAAATGGTCGGGATTATCATTAATTAAATCAACACTAATTTTTTGAGCTTGCTTACTTTGTTTATCAGTCATATTTAATGTTTCGGGTGTTTTCACATCACAGGATATTCCGCTATGGGGGTCTAGAAGCAGGTCATCAACTTCTTCGCCCATCCAATGATAACGGCGTGCATATTTGTTTTCAGTGTTCATTCCTTGCTGAATTACAGCCCAATCTCCTTTTTCACTAACAAAGAAATGATGCTGGTATAATGTATAACCGTCCTGAATGCAAGAATTATCAATTTTAGCAGATAATTTACTTGTTTCAATTAATTTTTCAGTGGTCTTTGTCTTTAAATTAAAAATATCTCCAGCATGGGCAATTCCATCCGGTGTTTTCCGGGATTTTGCTCCCTTGCCTCCACTTAGATAAAGTCCATGTTCTTCGGGAGATAATGATTCTTTTAAAGCCCCCATTGTGGTTGTCGTTGTTCCGGAGGAATGCCAGTCAAAACCTAAAACGCAAGAAAATGCTTGAAACCAATATGGATTAGATATTCTTCTAATAAATTCATTCAAGCTATATTCTTCTATAATGACTGAAGTTAGTGCTCCAGACAGTTCAACCATCCTGGAAAATAGCCATCTTGGCGGATGGCCTCCATGTAATGGTAAATTAACTGCTCCTTTTCTTTGCATAATTTATATTTTGTATATATTATTTAAAAATAATTTAGTGAGAGCATGTGATAAGTATTCAAAACGAAACTTTATTAACTAGTATTTCATATAGTAATTAATGTTATAATTTTTATTAATTTATTAAGGAGTTATTATTATGGCAATTGAAAACGGTAATTTTGTTCGTGTAAACTTTACTGGTAAAACTAAAGAAACTGATGAAGTATTTGATACTACTTATGATGAAATAGCTCAAGAAGCTGGAATCTTTGATGAAAATAAAACTTATAAACCAATTCCAATCGTTGTTGGAGGAAACCACTTATTACCAGCTATTGAAGAAGCTATTATTGGACTTGAAGCTGGAGAAAGCAAAACTGTTGAAGTCGACAGTGAAAATGGATTCGGTCCACGTGACCCTAAAAATGTGCAATTAATCCCAATGAGAGAATTCAAAAAACAAGGTATGACTCCATATCCTGGTATGAGAATTAATGCTGAAGGCGGAGAAGGTAAAATTTTAACCGTCAACGGCGGAAGGGTAAAAGTAGATTTCAATCACCCATTAGCAGGTAAAGACTTAATTTATGAAGTTCAAGTAACTGAAATCATTGAAGATGCTGAAGAAAAAATCAAAAGTATGATTGAGTTACATTACAATAATCCAAATGTTGACATTGAAAAAACTGAAATCGAAATCGAAGACGGTATCGTTAACATTCAATTAGATGAAATGGCTAAATTCGATCAACAATCTTACATGGATATTACTTTTGCAAGATTCAGAATATCTAAAGACATCTGGGAAAACATCGAAGAAGTTACCAAAGTTAATTTCGTTGATGCTTTCGAAAAAAGAGAAGAATCTGCTGATGAAGAAGAAGATGAAGAATAAATTCTCTTCTTTTACTTTTTTTTTAAATAGATTTTCCTTTGCTTACTGCAACAATTCCAGGAATATTTTCTACTTTTAATTTATACATTGCTTCCATGCCTTCGTTTTTAAAGGCAACACACTTTTTTTCAAGGACTTTGCTTGTTAATAATGCTGCAACTGGTGGGGTTATTACAAAAATAGAGTTGTTTTCTTTCAATGCTTCAATAGTCTTATCATGAAGCATTCCTTTTCCAATATGAATTTTAACACCATGCTCACTTAAGAAAGGGATTGCTGATTCTATTTCCTCTTTGTTGCTTGTTGTTGGAGCGATTCCTGCATCACTAACTGCAGTATGCATTATGGCACTTCCTTTAATACTAAAGTCAAGTTTATCTTCTTTTATTAAATTAACTAGCTGTGGCAAGGCGGCGTCACGACCGGTAAACATTTCTCCGGAAATGGAAACTTGATTGCCCACATCAAGAGATAAAATTTCCTCATCGGAAATTGGTGTTATTATCTTTTTCATATTCTCTGTTTTATGTTTTAATTTATTTTAATTTTCTTATTTTTTCAAGAAAACTTGTAATTTCAAAAAGTTATTTAAAGGTTTGAAAACATATATAGTATACATTATAATTTAATGATTTGTTTAGGAGATTGTAAAATTGATTATAATTAATGAAGATTTATGCAAAGGATGTCACCTTTGCTTATTCATGTGCTATAAAAATGTTTATGCAATATCTTCTGAAGCTAACAAAAAAGGAGTGTTACTCCCGTATGTTAATTTTGAAGATAGGTGCACTAACTGTGGAGTTTGTGAGGTAATTTGTCCAGATCAAGCAATCACAGTAGATATTAACAAAAATTGGTGGGTTGGTCAAGAAGATAATTCTTTCAATCCTAAATTTTCAAAAGGGAGCAAATAGGTGTTAAAATGTCAGAAGAATTTTTTATTCAAGGAAACGAAGCATGTGCAAAAGGCGCACTAAAAGCAGGTTGTAGATTTTTTGCAGGATATCCTATTACTCCATCTACTGAAGTTGCAGAAACTTTGGCTCGTGAACTTCCAAAAGTCGGGGGTTCATTTGTTCAAATGGAAGATGAAATCGCATCCGCTGGAGCAATTATTGGTGGTTCATGGGGAGGAACTAAATCAATGACTGCAACATCCGGTCCGGGGTTATCTTTAATGCAGGAAAATATTGGTTATGCATTCATTTCAGAAACTCCAATCGTTGTTGTTGATGTTCAAAGAGGTTCACCATCAACAGGCCAGCCAACCATGGCTGCTCAAGGAGACATGATGCAGGCTCGTTGGGGTTCTCACGGGGATTATGAACCGATAGCTTTATCCCCATCAAGTGTTCAAGAGTTCTTTGATTTTACTATTAAGGCTTTTAATTTAGCAGAACAATTCAGAACTCCGGTGTTTGTCATGGCTGATGAAGTAATTGGACACATGAGAGAAAAAATCACTGTTGAAGATGATATTGAAATTGTTGCAAGAAAAAGGCCTGAAGACAAAGATAATTTTTTACCATTTAAAAATGTAGAAAATGGAACTAATCCAATGCCTTCATTTGGTGATGGATTTAATATCCATGTAACTGGTCTTACTCACGATGAAAGAGGTTATCCGGATACTAACGACCCTAAAGCTCATCATGAATTAGTCCAAAGATTATGTGATAAAATATTAAATAATCGTGATAAAATTTGTTCTGTTCAATCTGGGGAATGTGAAGATGCAGAAACTATTATCGTGTCTTATGGCGCTCCTGTCAGGTCAGCTATTGAAGCGGTTCAAAAAGCAAGAGCAGATGGTAAAAAGGTAGGATATGTTAAAATCGATACTCCATGGCCTTTCCCAGAAGAGCAAATCCAAGAATTATGTGCAAATGCATCTAATGTTCTTGTAGTTGAAATGAATTTGGGTCAAATGTTTTATGAAGTTGACCGTGTATTAAGGAATGATACGGATGTTCATGTGTTAGGAGTTATTGGCGGTTTATTGCCGACTCCGGATGAAATATTATCTAAAATTGATGAAATAGGAGGAAATTAAATGTCAGTTGAAAATAAATTTACTCCATATATGAGGGAAGATAGACTTCCTCACATTTTCTGTCCAGGTTGTGGAAATGGAACTATTATGAATGCTTTCTTAAAGGGTATGGAAAAAGCAGAAATGGACTTTGATAATATTGCTATGGTTTCTGGTATTGGATGTTCTTCAAGAATTCCAGGTTATATGAACTGTGATTCCCTACATACAACTCATGGTAGAGCATTAAGCTTTGCAACCGGTTTAAAAGTAGCCAATAAAGATTTGGATGTTGTCGTTTTCACTGGTGATGGAGACTGTGCTTCCATTGGTGGAAATCATTTGATTCATGCTGCGAGAAGAAACATTAATTTAACTGTAATTTGTATTAATAATAATATTTATGGTATGACTGGTGGTCAAATTAGTCCTACTTCTCCTAAAGGTAGTTTTGGAACTACAGCACCTTACGGAAACCAGGATGCTCCATTTAATTTGGCTGAATTAGTGGCCGCTGCCGGAGCGACTTATTCTGCAAGGTGGACTACAGTTCAAATCGAAAATTTAGTTACTTCAATTAAAGATGGTTTAAAAAATCCTGGTTTTTCATTCATTGAAGTCGCAACTCAATGTCCAACTTATTTTGGCCGTAAAAATAAACTTAGAACTCCAACTGCAATGGCAGTAACTTTAAAAATGAATACGGTATTCAAATCTGCTGCTGATAGAATGAGGCCAAAAGAGTTAGAAGGGAAAATTGTTGTTGGTGAGTTCGCAAAAAGACAAAAACCAGAGTTTACAGAAAATATAGATAGGATTAGTGAAGAAAAATTCGGTAAGAAGACTTTAATTAATTCTGCATATGAAGAGGAGTTATAATGAGAACTGAAATTAGAATTGGTGGATTTGGTGGTCAAGGAGTAATTCTTGCAGGAATTATCTTAGGAAAAGCGGCAAGTATCTTTGATAATAATGAAGCTGTTCAAACTCAATCTTACGGTCCTGAAGCTCGTGGAGGAGCTTCAAAATGTGAAGTTGTAGTTAGCGATAGTGAAATAGATTATCCAAAAGTTCAAAGTCCGGATATATTAGTAGCTATGTCTAATGAAGCTTTAATCAAATATATTGTTGATTTAAAGGATGAAGGAACTTTAATTGTTGATCCGGGAACTACGGATGTTGAAGATGTTCGAGAATTTATAGATCAACACAACATTAAGGTTTATGAAGCTCCAGCTACAAAAACAGCAAATGATGAAATCGGTCTTAAAATCGTTGCAAATATTGTTATGGTTGGTGCTATTACAAAAATTACAGGTATTATATCTGAAAATGCAGCTATCGAATCAATTAAGGATAGCGTTCCTGCGGGGACTGAAGAAAAGAATATTAAAGCATTTGAAGCAGGATATAATTTAGTTTAATCTAGGTGTAAAAATGAAGTTTTTCGAAAATGTAGCAAAAAGTATTTTTCAAAAAGAAGGAATTACAATATTGGAAGGGCATGTTGCATATTCTCCAGAAGAAGCTGTTGCAATTTGTTCTGAGATGAATATTCCAGTTGTTGTTAAAGCACAGGTATTAACTGGTGGAAGAGGTAAAGCTGGTGGTGTAAAATTTGCAGACAACCCTGGAGAAGCTTTAAAAGTAGCTGATGAGATTTTAGGAATGGAAATTAAAGGTGAAAAAGTAAAGCATTTATTAATTGAAGAAAAAGCAGATATTCTCAATGAATATTTCTTGAGTATTTCCATTGACAGGTCTGAAAAAAGGCCCCTTATTATGGCAAGTAAAGAAGGTGGGGTCGAAATTGAAAATCTTGCAAAAACAAATCCTGAAAAAATCATTAAATACTATCCACAACCTTTAATTGAATTTTTACCTTATGAAGCTCGTGAAATCGCACGTAAAATGGATGTTCCTTCTGAATTAATCTCTCAAATGGGGGATGTAATTTGGAAATTATACAACATTTTTGATAAATATGATTGCGAAGTTGCAGAAATCAACCCGTTAGTATTGACTCCAAATGGATTAATTGCTGCTGATGCGAAACTAGAAGTTGAAAATGATTCTTTATACAGACACCAAGATTTAGTTGCTATGTTAAATTATAAGAAAAAAGCAGTTGATTTTGTTAAATTAGGTGGTGATATTGCCGTTATCGGTAATGGTGCAGGTTTAACATTAACTGCAATGGATATGATTAAACTCAATGGTGGGGAACCGGCAACTTTCCTTGATATTGGTGGTGGTGCTTCAGAACAAATCATTAAACAAGCTTTAAACATTGTTTTAAGCTATGATCCGGTTAAAGTTGTATTTTTAAATGTTTTGGGCGGAATCACTAAAGCCGATGATGTTGCTCGTGGTGTTATTAAGGCATTGGAACAAACTGATAGAGACGTAAATATTGTTATTAGATTAACAGGTACTAATGAAAAAGAAGGTCAAAAACTTCTTGAAGAAGCGGGCATTCCATACGAAATATCAATGGAAAAAGCCGCTAAAAAAGCTGTTGAATTATGCAATGAATTAAAGGCACAATAAATGAAATTTTTTGCTATAAATGGAAGTCCTAGAAAAACTTGCAATACTGCAAAACTCTTGGATAAATCTTTAGAAGGAATAAAATCTATTCTTAGTGAGGCCGAAGTAAAAAGAATAGATTTATATGATATTCCTTTCAATGGATGTAAAAGCTGTTTTGCCTGTAAAAAAATAAATGGTCGTCATTATGGCAGGTGTGTTTATAACGACGACTTCAAACCTATATTAAATGAAATCGTTCAATCTGATGGCATAATATTGGGTTCTCCAGTTTATTTTGGGGATTTGACCGGCAATATGAGATGTTTTTTAGAAAGATTCATGTTTCCTTTTTTTGCCTATAGTAAAACCGAAACAGTTGAACATAAACGAATGCCTTTGGCTTGTATTTATACTATGAATGTTTCTAAAGAATCCGCATTAGAAATGAACTATCATAATAAATTTGGGGCTTATGAATCAAATTTAGAGATGATTTTTACTAAACCTGAGCATCTCTATGTCTATGAAACCTATCAGTTTAGGGATTATTCAAGATATGTTTCTGACATGTTTGATGAACGTGAAAGGAGACATATTAGGGATACTCAATTTCCTAAAGATTTGAAATCCGCATTTGAAATCGGAAAAAATATTGCAAATAAAGTAATTAAGGTGTAAAAAATGCTTATTAATATTGGTGCTGAGTTTGGTACTCATTTAGAGATGAGTGAAGTTGCTGTAGAGCTTGTTGATATTTTAAATAAAATTCCAGAAGACAATTTTATAATTGATTTTAAAGATGTTATTTTTATTACAATGAACTTTGCACAGGCCTATTATGCAGCAAAAGCGGATTCTCCTAAAAAGATTTCTGAAATTAATTTATCAGATAATATTGTTGTGATAATGGGTGCTGCTGATGAGGCAGTAAATCCTTAAAAATATTTTTAAAAAATTAGCTATTCCAATAGAACAACACGGCTGATTTCGGATTCGTTAACTATTTTTCTTCCGCATTCATCGCCAATCTTTTGAGCAAAGTCTTTAACTTCATCAAATCTTGGCATATTGTCTAGTGTTAGTCTTTCACGGGATGAACCAACACACATATATGCTTTAACCTCAACAAAATCGGGGTCTGCTTTTTCAATTAACTTTGCATATAACTCTGGATTAACCATGTTTCTTCCTTTAACACAGGTATTTCTTATACATGTGCGTGAATTAAAACTTGAAAGTGTTTCAAGTGATTCATTTAGGTTGTCCCAAGCATTATTTATTCTAGGTCTGCACACTACATCATATATTTTCTTTGTAGGAGCATCTAAGGAAAGGTATAGTTGATAAGGTTCGGTTTCTAGATTTTTTAATTTATCAACATACAAACCATTACTTACAAGAAAAGTAGTAAAGTCCTGACGATTGAATTCAGCTATCAATTCATCAATTTCAGGGTATAATGTTGGTTCTCCTGCAAGAGAAATGGCAGCATTAGTCGGTTTTTTAGTTTCTTCAAGTTTTTTTCTATTGGCATTGTCATTTCCAAAAAATCCACAGAGCAAATTATTTTGAGCTTCAATAGCTTCTTTAATAATGGTTTTTGGATCATCATACTCCTTATCTTCCCAGGTAGTTTGAGTGTAGGTTAAATCTCTCCAACAGAATTCACATTCCTGCTGACAGTTTGGAACTGCAGGAGACATTTGTAAGCATCTATGGGATTCAATTCCATAGAATTTTTCTTTATAACACACTCCTTTATCCAAAATACTTTGGCGAGTCCAATGGCAGATTTTAGCAGCTGCATGTCCATGTTTACCTACAAATCTATATCCACTTTTTTCTAATTTTGCTTGTTGACTTTTATTAAATGACATAAAATCAATTATATTTTTAGCTTTGTAAGTATTAGTATTTTTCTTGTGAATATTTTAGGATTTTTATAGGGATTTCATTAATTAAAAAATTAAAAAAGAATCTAATCATAAGTCTTTTTAATAATGTTTTTCATAATATATATTATAATATTATAAGTCAATATGGGGATAATATGAATACACCAATAGTGATATTAAATTATAAAACTTATTTGGAATCAAGCGGTATAAATGCTTTAAATCTTGCAAGTGATTTGGAAAGTGCTGCTGCAGAGTCTGGAATTACAATGGTGGCTGTTCCACAAGCTGCCGATATCTATAGGATTTATGATGAAACTTCATTGCCTATTTATGCTCAACATATCGATCCTATTTCTCCAGGCGGACATACTGGAGGGAATTTAATTCAAACTTTGGTCGATGCAGGAATTTCAGGTTCCTTAATAAATCATTCAGAAAAAAGAATGCAACTTGCAGACATTGATGAAGTTATTCAATTATGTAACCAATTTGAAATTGAATCATGTGTCTGTACAAACAATATTGCCACTAGTAAAGCTGTAGCTAGTTTAAATCCTACTGCTGTTGCTGTTGAACCTCCAGAACTCATTGGTACCGGAATACCAGTTTCTCAGGCACAACCGGAAGTTGTGGAAGATAGTGTAAAGGGTGTTAAAGCCATTAATAAGAGTGTTAAAGTTTTGTGCGGTGCAGGAATCACTAATGGCGATGATATGAAAGCAGCTATTGATTTGGGTGCAGATGGTGTATTGCTTGCATCCGGAATTATCAAAGCAGATAGTCCAAAAGATGCTTTGCTTGACCTTGTAAGTAAATTATAAATGAGTGGGAGTATGTCTAGTAATTTTAATACTATTGATGATTTTGATTTAGAAGATAAAACCGTACTTGTACGTATTGATGTAAATTCTCCAGTTGATCCCAGTTCAAGAATTATTTTAGATGATACAAGATTAAAACTACATGCTCAAACGATTAAAGAATTAGCTAAAAAAGGAGCACGTGTTGTAATTCTTGCACACCAAAGCCGTCCTGGTAAAAATGATTTCACTAAATTATCCCAGCATGCTGAGGCATTATCAGATATTTTAAATTTGAGAGTAAAATATGTTGATTCTATTTTTTCTGCTTCAGCAAAAGAGGCCATTCGTGAGTTGAAAGCTCATGAAATTCTTTTACTTGAAAATGTTAGATTCTTTTCTGAAGAAACACTTTCAAGAACTCCTGAAGAACACTCAAAGTCTGTTCTTGTACAGGAATTATCTCCTTTAATTGATTATTTTGTAAATGATGCATTTGCTGCAGCTCACCGTTCACAAGCATCATTAGTTGGTTTTACAGTTAATACTCCGTCTGCTGCAGGTCGTGTAATGGAAGAAGAATTGACTGTTATTCAAAATGCTTTAGATGATGTAGAACATCCTTGTGTATTTTTACTTGGCGGAATGAAGCCTGATGATTCAATTGATGTTATGGAAAATGTGTTAAGTAATGGAACTGCAGATTCTATTTTAACAACAGGAATTGTTGGAAACATTGTTTTATGGGCTTCCGGTGCAGATATTGGCCAAGTCAACAGAGATTTCATCGCTAGTCGTGGATATGAGGACATGGTTGAAAAATCTAGAGAATTAATTGAAAGATTTGGCGATAAAGTCAAATATCCTATTGATGTAGCTATTGAAAAAGATGGTGAAAGAGCGGATGTAGATATTGATGAAATCCCTAATGAAGCTATTTTTGATATTGGTGTTAAAACTATTGCTTTCTATGCAAATGAAATTCGGAATGCCAAGTATATCTTTGCAAATGGTCCTGCAGGAGTATTTGAAGACCCTAATTTTGCAATGGGTACTGAAGACTTAATTAATGCTATTGCTTCATCTGAAGGATTTTCATTAATTGGTGGAGGCCACATTGCTGCTGCTACTGCTGGGCTTGGATTGGAAGATCAAATGAGCCATTTGAGTAGTGGTGGTGGAGCTTGTATTAGCATGTTGGCAGGTAAAAAGCTAGCTGCTGTTGAAGCTTTAAAAAATAGTAAAAAATAATTTTTTACTTTTTTTCTTTTTAAGTTCTATTTTTATGAAAAATTTAGCCATTAAATATTTTTAACAGTTTTTCGGATGATTTTTTAGGGTTATCGGAACTCATTATTGCGCTCACGACAGATAATCCTGCAATTCCAGTATCGACTAATTGGTGGGCATTATCTAAATTAATACCTCCTATTGCTACAACAGGAATATTAATTGATTTTACAACTTCTTTTAGTTCATCTATTGTAACTGATGGAGCATCGTCTTTGGTTGCAGTTGGAAATACAGCACCGGTACCTATATAATCTGCACCATCTTTTTCAGCTTTTTGGGCTTCATCAACTGTAGATGCTGAAATACCTAAGATTTTGTCATCTCCAATTAATTTGCGGGTAACATCACAGGGCATGTCAGATTGTCCCACATGAACTCCCTCTGCATCAATGGCCAGTGCTATATCAACTCTATCATTAATAATTAATGGAACATTGTATTTTTCTGTAATTTTTTTTACTTTTAGGGCTAAATTATAAAAATCTAGAGTTTCTGCAGTTTTTTCTCTTATTTGAACTACACTAACTCCTCCCTTTATGCCTTCTTCTATTGTCTTTAGGAATTTTTCTTCATCGTCACTTTTATCAGTAACGAGGTAAAGTGAAAGGTCTAAATTTTTCATAGTATCTTAATATTTGCTTCATTTACTAAGCTTTTTGCATTAGTTTTGTAAAGGTAATCAATCAAATAGGTTCTAAATGATCCGGTTCCTTCATTTTTTTCGTCTACTTTTGCTCTTGCTTTTTCACCTGCAATATTCATTGCTAATATTGCAACAAGGCTTCCTTCAAGGGGATTTGACCCGCCAATACAGCTTCCAACTATGGATGATAACATACAGCCGCTGCCGGTTATTAAGGGCATCATATCGTCTCCATTATCGATAGCTATTGTTGTTTTTCCATCAGTTAAAATGTCAATTGGTCCGCTAGCTAATATTGTAGTGTTTAATTTGGATGCGAGTTCTTTAATTATCTCTCCATTATCTTTTAAATTATCTTCAGTAATTATGTCATCAGCATTAACATCCACACCTTTTGCAGTGTTGCTTTCATCTAATATACCCATAAGTTTTGCAATAGCTTTTATTTCACTTATGTTCCCACGTATTACGGTTATTTCATAATTTTCAATTAAATCCATGGTTGTTTTGTTTCTAAGGTTTGTCACTCCGACTCCTACAGGGTCTAAAATGATTGGGGTGTTAGTTTCATTTGCTTTTTTAGCACTTATTTTCATTGATTCAATTTGAGTTTTGCTTAATTTTCCAATATTAATTACAAGAACATCCGCAATTGTTACAACTTCTTCTAGTTCTTCTGCATCTTCTGCCATAAAAGGTGATCCACCTATTGCAAGAACGGCATTTGCACAATCGTTAATTGTCACTGAATTAGTAATGCAGTGAGTCAAGGCATTTTTTTCTCGGATGCTTTTTATATTATTTTCTATATTATTCAACAGATCTTCTTCATTATTTATCATGATTTATAATTATAAATTTAATTTTATTTAAAAATATTGTTTTTTTCTATCTTTTACGAAAAGTATTTAAACAACATTTTATAAATAATTGAATGTTATATTAATTAGTTTGATGCCTCGGTGGCTCAGCCTGGTAGAGCGCCAGACTTGTAATCTGGTGGTCGCGGGTTCAATTCCCGCCCGGGGCTCATTAATTTTTATTATAAAATATAGGTTTTAGATAAATTTATATATTAAGAAAAGAATACTATTAAATGTTGTATATTGATGGGGTCCGTAGGGTAGCTTGGTCGATCCTTTGGGCTTTGGGAGCCTGAGACTCCGGTTCAAATCCGGGCGGACCCATTTAAGTCCCGCCTTAGCTCAATTTGGCAGAGCGTTGGACTGTAGATCCAAATGTTGCTGGTTCAAGTCCGGCAGGCGGGATTCACATTACTTTATTTATTTTCACAATAATTTTTTTATAATGTTATCCATTTTTCAAAACATTTATATATTATGAAAATCATAACTTATTGATAGTGTATAGTTTAGTTATACATAAAGTTTAAGTGTCTTGCCCTGGTGGTGTAGGGGCTATCATGTGGGCCTGTCGAGCCCGCGACTCGGGTTCAAATCCCGGCCAGGGCGCTTAAATTCGTATGTTTCTAGGGCCCGTAGCTCAGTCTGGCAGAGCGCTTGGCTTTTAACCAAGCGGCCGCGGGTTCAATTCCCGTCGGGCCCGTTCTAATTTTATATTTAACTTTTCTAGCTGGAGGAAAAAATTTGAAAGTAGATATTCAAAACCACAATTTAGTACCAAAGCATGAAGTTATTTCAGAATCTGAAAAAGAATTATTACAACAGAATTCTGATTTTAATATTAATGACCTTCCAAAAATTAAAATTACTGATCCTGTAGTAAAAGAACTTTCTAAAGATAGTGATATTGCAGTGGGTGATGTTTTAAGAATTACTCGTAAAAGTAAGACAGCTGGCGAATTTATTTCATATAGAATCGTTATTGAAGGTTAGATATTTAATATAATTTTAGAGTAAGTTTATATTGTTTAATTTCTGCATTTTTTTGTTTTTTTAGAAATTCATTATAAATTAGTTTGAGATGAATTATCTTATAGATAGATAGTTGGGAGTAAATTAAGAATAATGATTTAAAATAAAGGAAAATAAATAGTTTCATTTATGTTTATTTTTTTTATTGTTTAATTTATTGATTAACGTTTATGTAATGCTGGAGGAAGTCAATGACAGATAATAACTGGAAGTTAGTTGATGCATTTTTTGACAAATATGATTTAGTGGATCACCATATTAAATCATACAATGATTTTGTGAATAATAGAATTCAGAAAATTATTGACATTAGCGAACCTATCGTTATTGAAAATGATGAGTTAGATGAAGAAACTAGTGAAGTTAAAAAGGTTAAATACACAGTGAAAACTGGTAATGTTAGAATTGTAAAACCGTTTACTCGTGAAGCAGATGGTTCTAACAGCGATATTTATCCTACAGATGCAAGACTTAGAAATTTAAATTATTCTGCACACATGTATCTTGAAATGGCATTAAATAAGGATGATGAAGAAAATCCTTTGGAAGAGGTTTACATTGGGGAATTACCTGTAATGTTAAAATCTGATTACTGCTATCTCAATGGGCTTAGTACAGAAGAATTATTAGAACATAAAGAAGACCCACAGGATTTAGGTGGTTACTTTATTGTAAATGGTTCTGAAAGAGCTGTTGTAACAATGGAAGAAATTGCACCTAATAAAGTTATTCTTGAACGTGTTAAAGAAGTTGAAGATAGACATGCTAAAGCAGTTGTAACTTCAATTAGAAGTGGTTTTAGAGCTAGAATCACTTTAGAATATAAAAAACCACGTAAAAATAAAGCATTTTTAAGAGTTTCTTTCCCTTATGTTCCTGGTGAAATACCACTCGTTATTTTATTAAGAGCTTTAGGTTTGTCTACAGATGAACAAATTATTACAAAAATTTCAGAATCCAATAATAATTTCCAAATGATTATTGCAGATGATATTCAAGTATCTAATGAAGCTTTAAAATTAGATCCTGCTGAAATGGCAGATTTAACCATTGAAGAGAAGAATGAATATTTAACAACTGCTGCAATTAAATATATTGGTAATCGTGTTGCTTTTAAAATGTCTGAAGATTATCGTAAGCAACGTGCTGAAGAGGTTATTGATCGTTACTTATTGCCTCACTTAGGTGATAGTGAAGAAAGACGTGCTGATAAAGCTACTTATTTGGCTGAAATGACTGAAATGTTGCTTGAAGTGATTCATGAACAAAGAGAACCTCACGATAAGGACCATTATACTAATAAAAGACTCAGAGTTTCTGGAGATTTAATGGAAGATTTATTCAGAGTTGCTTTTACAAATTTAACCAGAGATATGAGTTATCAACTTGAAAGAAGTATTTCTCGTGGAAAAGAACTTTCAATTAAACAAGCTGTTCGTAGTGATGTTTTAACTGAAAATATTAAACATGCAATTGCGACAGGTAATTGGGTTGGTGGAAGAGCTGGTGTAAGCCAACTTTTAGATAGAACAAGTTATATGGGTACTCTTTCTCATTTAAGACGTGTTGTATCACCTTTAACTAGAAGTCAACCTCACTTTGAAGCAAGAGACTTGCACCCAACACAGTTTGGTAAAATATGTCCTAACGAAACTCCGGAAGGACCTAATTGTGGTTTGGTAAAGAACTTAGCTTTAATGTGTAATATTTCTGAAGGTTCTGATGAACAAGAAATTAAAGATATTATAGAAACAATGGATGTTGAATTAATTTAGGGAGGTGAAAAGTTGGCTAAAAAAACAGAAAAAGAAGTTCAATCTACAGAGATGGAAGAAGTTAGTGAAACTACTGAAATGGTTGAGATTGATGATGTAACTGAGATGGAAGAAGTTAGTGAAACTACTGAAATGGAAGTTGATAATGTACCTGAACCAGTTAGTTTATCTCCAAAAACTAAAATTTATATTAATGGCGAACTTTTCGGTACTTGTGAAAATCCTGTTGAATTCACTCAAGAAATGCGTGAAAAAAGAAGGAAAGGGCAAGTTTCTCATGAAATGAATATTACTTATTATGAAGATAATAACGAAATTTATATTTTCAATGATCCTGGTAGGGCAAGAAGACCTTTAATTATTGTTAAAGAAGGTCAACCTCTCCTCACTGAAGATCACGTTAATAAAATTGCTAATGGTAAATTAAGATGGGATGATTTAATAGAAAAAGGTGTTATCGAATACCTTGATGCAGAGGAAGAAGAAAATTCCTACATTGCAATGAGATTAAATGATTTAAATGAAGATCATACCCATTTAGAAATTGACCCTGCTACCATGTTAGGTATCTGTGCAGGTATTATTCCATTTTCAGACCACAATTCCTCACCAAGGAATACTATGGAAGCAGGTATGACAAAACAAGCTTTAGGTTTGTATGTATCCAATTATGCATTCCGTACTGATACCAGAGCTCACTTATTACACCACCCTCAAACTCCTATTGTAAAAACACGTATCATTGACTCAACTAACTATGACTTAAGACCTTCCGGTCAAAACTTCGTTGTTGCATTAATGAGTTATGAAGGATATAACATGGAAGACGCTATGGTTATTAACAAAGGTTCCCTTGAAAGGGGATTAGGTAGGTCTTCATTTTTCAGATCTTATGATACTTCTGAAAAAAGATATCCTGGGGGTCAAATAGATAAATTTGAAGTACCTGATAAAAACATTAAAGGATATCGTTCCGAAGAATCTTATAGGCACTTAGATGAATTCGGTGTTGTTAATCCGGAATCTTATGTTGAATCTGGTGATGTATTGATAGGTAAAACTTCACCTCCAAGATTTTTGGGTGAGTTTGACGAATTAGCAACTGCTGCAGAAAAAAGAAGAGAAACTTCAGTAACTGTACGTCACGGTGAAAAAGGTATTGTTGATGCTGTTCTTTTAACCGAAACAGTTGAAGGTTCCAGACTTGCTAAAATCAGAGTTAGAGATACCAGACAACCGGAATTTGGTGATAAATTTGCATCAAGACACGGTCAGAAAGGGGTTATTGGTTTAATATTATCTCCTGAAGATGTACCATTCACTGAAGATGGTGTTGTACCTGATTTAATAGTCAATCCTCACGCTATTCCTTCCAGGATGTCTGTAGGTCAAGTGCTTGAGATGGTTGCTGGTAAAGCAGGTTGTCTTGAAGGAGAACGTATTGACGGTACTCCATTCAATAAAGAACTTGAAAAAAGTATTAAACAACATTTATTAAATCATGGATTTGAATCTGCTGGTTGCGAATCATTATACAACGGTGTCACTGGTGAAAGAATTGAAGCTGAAATCTTCGTTGGAGTAGCTTATTATCAAAAATTACACCACATGACTACTGATAAAGTTTATGCTCGTTCTAGAGGTCCAGTACAAGTGCTTACACGTCAACCTACTGAAGGTAGGGCACGTGAAGGTGGTTTAAGGTTTGGAGAAATGGAAAGAGATTGTCTTATTGCACACGGTGCAGCTTTAACCTTAAAAGAAAGACTTTTAGACGAATCAGATAAATATGAAGCAATTGTCTGTGAACATTGTGGAATGTTAGCTGTTAAGGATAAGAATAGAAATAAAAAATACTGCCCTATTTGTGGTGATGTAGAAACTTATCCAGTAGAAATTTCATATGCATTTAAATTATTATTAGATGAACTTAAAAGCTTATGTATCTTCCCTAAATTAGTTTTAGGAGACAAAGCATAAATTGAAGGAGCCAATACTTTGAAAGAATTTATCAAAAAAATTGAAAGAATTAACTTTGGACTTATGTCTCCAGAGGATATTCGTAAAATGTCTGTTGTTCGTGTTGAAACCCCAGATACTTATGATTCTGACGGTTATCCAATTGAGAATGGTTTGATGGATCCTCGTTTAGGTGTTTTGGATCCTTCTTTAAGATGTCATACTTGTGGTGTTAGAGGTGGAGATTGTCAAGGACACTTTGGTAGTATTGAATTAGCCCGTCCTGTTCTTCACGTTGGTTTTGGTGATATTATCCACAAAATCTTACGTTCAACCTGTAATGAATGTGGAAGAGTTCTTTTAAATCCTGAAGAAATTTATAATTACACAGAAAAGATTGAAGA
Organism: Methanobrevibacter sp.; assembly: GCA_024689425.1. Taxonomy (GTDB): domain Archaea; phylum Methanobacteriota; class Methanobacteria; order Methanobacteriales; family Methanobacteriaceae; genus Methanocatella. The sequence continues at coordinate 4,959 of JAILDN010000104.1, read as the reverse complement.
AGCTTTAGCTAATAAAGAAAACATTTCTGATATTTTAAAAGAGGTTTATAATAAATCTAAAAGGGATATTAAAGAAAGGCCTGAAGAAGGGGAAGAAGTTGATGAAAAATTCTGCTGTCCTCACTGTGGAACTCCTCAATTACCGATTACTTTAGATAAACCTACCAGTATTTTCCAAGATGATTATAAATTAACCGCTTCTGAAATCAGAGAAAGATTGGAAAGAATCACTGATGAAGATATGTATATTTTAGGTATTAATCCTAAAGTTGCAAGACCAGAATGGTTAGTTTTAACTGTGTTACCTGTTCCTCCAGTAACAGTTAGACCATCAATTACTCTAGATACTGGTGAACGTTCTGAAGACGATTTAACACACAAATTAGTTGATATTTTACGTATTAATCAAAGATTAGTTGAAAATATGGAAGCTGGTGCTCCACAATTAATCGTAGAAGACTTATGGGATTTATTACAATATCACGTTACTACTTACTTCGATAATGAAGCTAGTGGTGTTCCACCATCCAAACATAGGTCTGGAAGACCTTTAAAGACTTTAACTCAAAGGTTAAAAGGAAAAGAAGGAAGATTCAGATCCAACTTATCCGGTAAACGTGTAAACTTCTCTGCACGTACTGTAATCTCACCAGACCCAAATATCAGTATTAATGAGGTCGGTGTACCTGAAATGATTGCAAAAGAAGTAACCGTACCGGCTTATGTAAATGATTGGAACATTGATGATATTAAAAAATATGTTGAAAACGGTCCGGATGTACACCCTGGTGCTAACTATATGATTACCGAATCAGGTAACAGAAGAAAAATCAACGAGGAAACCAAAGAATACATCCTTGAAAACTTAAAACCAGGTGACATTGTAGAAAGACACTTGAAAGATGGAGATATGGTTTTATTCAATCGTCAACCTTCACTTCACAGAATGAGTATGATGGCACACGAAGTAAGAGTTTTACCTTATAAAACTTTCAGACTTAACTTATGTGTATGTCCACCATACAATGCAGATTTCGATGGAGACGAAATGAACATGCACGTTTTCCAAACTGACGAATCTCGTGCAGAAGCAAAATCATTAATGCGTGTACAAGAACACATTTTATCTCCAAGGTTCGGTGGACCAATTATCGGTGCAATTCACGACCACATTTCAGGAGCATACTTGTTAACAAGAAAATCCATGAAATTCACAGAAGAACAAGCTTTACAAATTATCCGTAAATCTCATTTATCAATTCCGGAAAATGATGGTGAAAAATGGTTATTAAAATCAGATTCATCCGAAAGTTCTAAAATTGAAAAAGAGATTGAAAAAGCAACTAAAAATGTTCGTGGAACTAAAGTTGACAAAGAAGTTTACCTTAATACTTTAGATATTACTGAAGATGAAAAGGCTAAACGTCTTAAAGCAAACAAATGGAATGATGAAGAAAAAGAAATCATCAAATCAATTGCTATTGAAAGAAAAGCTGCTGAAATTAAAGAAAAATATGCTGATGATTCAGATATATCCAGTTCACACATCATTGAAAAATTAAATGGTGAAGAATGGACGGGTAAAGAATTATTCTCATTACTTTTACCTAATGATTTGAATTTAACTTATAAATCTGAAATTTGTAAAAAATGCGGACAATGTGACAAAACCTTACGTGAAACTCCAATCGATGAAGTTGATTATGATACATTATGTCCAATTGATGCATATGTTGTCATTGAAAACGGTATCTTAAAATATGGAGTTATTGACGAAAAGGCATATGGATCCATGTCCGGTCAAATCTTAGATAAAATTGTTAAAGAATATGGTCCTGGAAGGGCTAAAGAGTTCTTAGATAGATCTACTGACTTAGCTATTTGTGGAATTATGGTTACTGGTATTACAACTAGTTTAAATGATGAAGAAATTCCAGAAGAAGCTCAAGCAAGGATTAATGAACACTTGCATAAATCCGAAGAAAAAGTAGATAGATTAATTGATGCATATAATGATGGTTATCTTGATGCTTTGCCAGGTAGAAGCTTAGAAGAAACTTTAGAAATGCGTATTATGCAAGTTCTTGGGGAAGCTAGGGATAAATCTGGTGAAATCGCAGAAGATTACTTAACTATGGAACATAACCACTCTGTTGTAATGGCACGTACTGGTGCTAGGGCATCCATGTTGAACTTAACTCAGATTACTTCCTGTGTAGGTCAACAGGCAGTTAGGGGTGGACGTATTGAAAGAGGTTACATTGAAAGAACATTACCTCACTTCAAAAGAAAAGAGTTAGGTGCAAAAGCAAAAGGATTTGTACATTCAAGTTATAAATCTGGTTTAGACCCTATTGAATTCTTCTTCCACGCTATGGGAGGACGTGAAGGTCTTGTAGATACTGCGATTCGTACCGCTCAATCCGGTTATATGCAAAGAAGACTTGTAAATGCATTGCAAGATTTACAGGTTAAACCTTCAGGACTTGTTACAGATAATCAAAGTAATGTTGTACAAAGAATCTTTGGTGATGATGGTGTAGATCCAGCAAAAAGTGACTTTGGTAGAGTAGCAAACTTTGATAAACTTATTGAAGAGATAAGATTAGAGGAAGGTAAATAGAGGGGTGTAAATATGGATGATTTAATTAAAAGAGTAGAAAAAGAATTCGAAGAACGCAATATTTGCATTCCAGAAGGTTTTGATGTTAAAAATGTTTTAGTGGATTATGATTCAATTGACATTACTGATGAAGTCTTTGATGAAATCATTGCTAAATTTAAAAATATTAATTTAGTTAATGATTTAGTGACTTCATACAATATTGATTTCATTGAATTTTCACAAGATTTAGAAATGGAAAATATTGATATTCCTGAATATTATTACCTTAATAATATTTTAGGCAATTATTCTCCTGATTTGAACAAAGAAGAGTATGAAGATCTTATTTCTGATTTAGAAATCATTGATAAAATCTTTAAAATCCTCGCAGATAAAGACATTACTTTCCCTAAAGGTTATGTTGAGGATTTAGCTGATGCTTCTATTCGTCGTGATTTGACTGACGAAGAATTAGAAAAACTTGTAGATAAGCTTAAAACTGCCTATGACCGAGCTCGTGTAGAAGCTGGAGAGGCTGTTGGAACAGTAGCTGCACAATCTGTTGGTGAACCAGGTACACAGATGACTATGCGTACTTTTCACTATGCAGGGGTTACTGAGTTAAACGTAACATTAGGTCTTCCAAGGCTCATTGAAATTGTTGATGCAAGAAAAGATATTGCAACTCCAACAATGGATATTTACTTTGAAGATGATAAACGTAATGACGAGGAATTTGTTAAAACTTTAGCTAATAAAATTGGTAAAAGTACTATTAACGATATCCTTGAAGACTTTAACTTAAATTATGCTGAAATGCAAGTTGAAGCTACTTTATCAGATAAAAAAATCAGTGAGAGAAGACTTATTAAAGAGAATATTATTCAAAAAATCGAAGCTGACTTTAAAAAAGAGAAACCAGAAATCAATGGTAATCTTATTGTAGTAAAACCTAAACAAAAAGAAGGTAAAGAAACTCAACATATTATCCGTGAACTTCGTTTATTAGCGGATAAAGTTCGTGATTTACAGGTTAGTGGAGTTAAAAAGATAGGTAAAGTTATTATACGTAAAGATGATGAAGAATGGGTTATTCACACTGAAGGATCCAATCTCAAAGAAATTTTATCTATTGAAGGAATTGATTCCAAAAGAACCACTACCAATAGTATTCGTGAAATTGAAGATGTTTTGGGTATTGAAGCAGCTCGTCAATCAATTATTAACGAAGCAAATAATACTCTCTCTGAGCAAGGTCTTACTGTTGATGTAAGGCACATTATGTTAGTTGCAGATATTATGACTTCTGAAGGTGAGGTTAAATCTATTGGAAGACATGGTATTAGTGGTGAAAAATCAAGTGTTTTAGCTCGTGCAGCTTTTGAAGAAACTGGTAAACATTTACTTAACGCAAGTATTCGTGGGGAAGTAGATGATTTAACCGGAATCATCGAAAATATTATTATTGGACAACCAATACCTCTTGGTACCGGTTCAATCGGTGTCAAAATGGCAAAAAATGAATAGGAGGCTAGATGATGGACGTAGATAGAGGAATCAGAGTCGCTGTAGATACTGGTGATGTAATTTTAGGCTCTGAAAAATCAATTCAATCTTTAAAATTAGGAAAAGGTCAACTTGTTGTAGTTGCACAAAATGCTCCTAATGATATTCTTGAAGATGTTGAATATTATGCAAGACTCTCAGAAATCCCTTGTCACATTTACGATGGTACTAGTGTTGACTTAGGTTCTGTTTGTGGTAAACCTTTTACCGTTGCTACATTAATCGTTAACGATCCAGGAGATTCTACTATATTAGACGATTTGAGGTAGATTTTCGTGTCTATTAAATTTGGTGCAAATGAAATAAGATTCATTGCTCTTTTTGAAAATATGACTGGAGCAATGGTTAAAGATTGCATTATCGATGATGATAACAATAAAGTTACTTTCGTTGTTAAAAAAGGAGATATGGGTTTAGCTATTGGTAAACGTGGAAGTACCGTATCTAAAGTCCAAAAAGCAGTAGATAGGGGTGTCGAAATCATTGAATTAGATGATGACCCTGTTCAATTTATAAAAAATATTTTATCTCCTGCAGAATTACAAAATGTTAAAATTTCAACAAGAAAGTCTGGAGAAAAAATAGCTACTGTTACAACAGATAATACTAATAAGCGTATTGCTATTGGTAAAAATGGAATTAACATTGAAAGGGCTAAATTATTAGCTAATAGACTACATAATATTGATAACATTATTTTAAAATAACTTTCATAGTTATTTTTTAATTTTTTTTTATTTTAATTTTTAATTTATTTTTTTAAAAAACCTAGTAAAAACCATACCTTT
>JAILDN010000045.1 GCA_024689425.1 Methanobrevibacter sp. | reverse complement strand
CACAGGTACCACATTGGAAACAATGTTTAACAGTTTCAATTCCAGCATCAATGAACTCAGCAGTAAATTCTGGGTCACGATTTGCATCTGTTAATAATTCTTTATCAGTCAATAAAGTCATATTATCTCTCTTTTTATCTTTATTTTCTTTTTCGTCGTCAGCTTTCTCAGCTAACTCTTCTTCATCATCAGTGTTCTCATCTTCCTCAGCTTCAGGAACTTCTTCTATTTCAGGTTCTTCTTCCTCAGCTTCAGGAACTTCTTCTTTAGAAGGTTCATCTTCTTCTATTATAGGAAGATCTTCTTCAACACTTTCTGCTTCAATGGCACTACTGTCATCTTCAGGTTCTTCTTTTTTAACTACATCAGAAATAGGTACTGATGTTTTAGTACCTGATACAATAGTATCATCGAAATTTGAAGATTTTTCTTCGACATCACTTTTACCAGCGACGTCTTTTTCTTCCATAGCTTTTTCTCCTACAAATAAGGATTTAAGTCGATTTATAATAGACATTGAAAACACACCTCGGACCTTCATAGGATATTCTATCCTCTAATCCTTAATTATAATTTATTTAAAAATCCTATATAAAGCTTACTAAATTTTTGACAAGTGTAATCAAAAAGGTTACACTTAAAAAAGTTTTTAGGTGAACAAAAAAATTAAAAATTAATAAATAATAATAAACAAACCCATAAGTAATCGAAAAAAGGAAGAATTAAATGATTGAAAGATTTGAAATTAAGTCACATGATGGACCTGGAAGACTTGGAAAATACAATGGAGAAAAAACACCAAAACTATTTTTTAAAGATGAACTAAACATAGCCCCCTCCGAAGGTTCAGCATATAATATTGACAAGGAAATAGCAAATTTCAACGTGAAAGAAACATTGCGATTGGCTAGTGAAAATGTTGATAAATGCAATGCAGCAGTTGTTCAGGGATCAAAATACCTCAACCTAAGAATCGAATGCTTAAAAGAGCTTGAAGAAATCGGATATAATATCTTCATTATTGCAAATGGTGATGAACTTTTAACCAATCCGAGAGAATTAGTTGATGTTGTTGTCAATTTAAGAAAAAAAGCTCATCCAAGCAGTATGTTAATTTTTACATTTGCCGAAGCATCATTTATGCCAATATTAACCTATATGGGAATTGACGGATTTTTAGCTGATGCAAGCAACTATTACAGTTATTTAAATGTTTTACAAACTCCAACCAAGGCATATAACTTAAATGACTATAAAATTTACGATGGGATTACTCAAGAGGAACTTGAGAAAAAAAATATTGAATGCATAGAATTTGTTATCCGTGAAATACAAACACACATGGATAATTCGTCACTTAGAAATTTAGTTGAAGAGCGTTCAACAACTTCTCCCCAAAATACATCTACATTAAAACTTCTAGATAAGAATTATATGGACTTCCTCCTGGAATATAGTCAATTATTCTAATTTTAGGGTAGAAATCATATTTTCATATTCATCTATGGATTTGGATGAATAATCAACTGTTCTTAGCTCAAAAATATATATGCTTCCTTTTTCAATGAAAACAAAAGTATGAATATCAAAAGTAATTTCTGGAGTTCTAATATTAGCATGAAGTTTAATTGCATTCATTGAAGCAATTTCAATAAAATTAGACTCTAAAACAGAACCTCCATCATCTGAGATGATTTTTTCCATGAATTCCTTATAATCATTCAAATTAGTTTCGGTTGGAAATGCAACGACATTGATTAGATTATTTTCTCCTTTTGATAATGTGGCTATGCAATCAGGATTGTTGAAAGTGTCCGCATCTTCGACTTCCCATGATTCGTCATATTCAAAGCTCAAATTTCCTGATTTAAATATCTTAAAACCCATGAGTTATTCCTCTTTTTTAGAATTAATATCGATTGTTTCTGGAGATTCTTCCAAAGTATCAATATATTTGGAAAATGGTTCTGGGAGTTTAGGCATTACCTCTTTTAAAATTTCAGAAGCATCCAATTCCAATGCCTGGCCTGAAAGCAAGTCATTAACATCAAAGTCGAATTCAAAAGGTTTAAGCAAATCGTCAGTAGGTACTCTTAAATTAATCTTCTTTTTGTTGAGAATCATTTTAATAGTACTTGTGTTTCTAATTTGCTCATTCATGTCATCAATAGTACTATTTATCTCATATGCTATAGCTTTATTCTTCTCATTTACTTCTTGTTTGGATTTTTCAATGGATTTTTCTAAACCTGCGGCCAATTCGGCATTTCTTTTATTAATATTCTCTCTGGCCTCATCAATGACAACATTAATGGCATTTAAAATGGATTTGTTTAACTCTACATTATAAGCAAGAATCATCTTATTTTTATAATCAAGTTCTTTAAAAATAGCAACTCTTTCTTCATCGACACTGACAAGTTTCTTGTTTAACTCATGAATTTCATCTTTGGCTTTAATTAGCTCTTCCTTATCGGATAATTGATCTTTTAGAGAACCAACATCATCAAAAAATGAAGATTTTAAAACATCGAGTTGTTGTTGTAACTCTGCAATTTCTGCATCCTTTTGAGCGATAATATCCTCATCAACATCAACAGATGCTCCTTCAGCAATTAACTGTTCATATTCTTCTTTAGGAATAACCTTAACCAAATCATTGTCTTCAAAAGGATCTTCTTTTTTAAGACTTACCTGTTTTTGTTTTGATTCCTTTTCTATAGAGTTACCATCTTTATCCTTGCTGGTATATTTTTTTGTATAAACCCTTACGGTTCTAAATTCCTCATTATCCATTTCCAAACACCTACTTAATTATAACTAGATAGTTTATAATTTAAATAGTTTGTTAATACA
>JAILDN010000040.1 GCA_024689425.1 Methanobrevibacter sp. | reverse complement strand
ACATTCACCTCGCATTGCGTTTTTGTTTTGAGAATACCACAATTTTATATGTTTCGCAATGCGTGGCTCGTTTATGAGAAAACCATATACTATTCGCGTACAACCTGTCTTAATTAAAAAACTTTACAACCTATCAAATCTGGATATTTTACGGTAAAATCCGGGACAATTTCAAATTTGATTTCTAAATCCTTTAACTGCTTATAGATTTCCTCTGCTTCTAATAATTTGGTCGTCTTTTTCACTTGCCCATCTTCTCTTATTGCTTTTACCAGGTCCATTACATTTAAATTAAAAAGTTTTGCCAATTTTACCTTCTTTGCTTTATCAACATCTTTTACTGAAAATGTATAATCTAAATCATCGTTATGACAGGGCGGAAAAAAACTTGCCCCCACAACCTCAAGTCCGCAATTGCTACATGACAGTATCATGCATGGCCCGTCAAGAGTAGCCATCATTGTCTCTTTTCCGCATTTAAGACATTTTCCTATTTGAGGATTTTTATGATTCTTATGAAGGCAATAACGGCATACATCCTCTGACATGCAATATCTCATTAATTGCATATTCACAAAATCATCAATTACCGTTTCATGCCGGGCAGGTTCCTCTGAATTACCGCCACATAATTTTTTCTGATCCACATCCGTTAAATTGCCCCACCACTCAGGAACAATGTAACTGTAATGACCATAGGAATGACATTTGCCACACCATGCCCATGCGCCACCCAAACTTGAACCTGGATTTCGATTTAAATAAATATGAGCATCTTTTTCTCCGCATTCAGGACATGTAACCGGATACTCAGGTCTTCCCTCAACAAAAGCCTCAAATACCTGATCTATCTTATCACTATCATGCCATTCTTTTTCACTATCACTCATAAGGCCACCTAATACTCTACCCATTCACAAAACTTTACTCCATCTTCATCTTCTTTTAAAAAATGAACATTTCCGCCACCTTTCATCAAAACAAGTAAAGGAACATCAAGTGCTTTCCCTATAGCCTGAAGCTCACTTGCTTTAATCTTGTCAAACTCACCGGATTCATATTCCTTTAGCTTTTGATAAGAAATACCTGTTATTGTCCCCAAATCTTCTATACTTATTTTTTTGTTTTCCCGATTTTTCTTCATACAAGAAGCAAATGCCTTTTTATCCATTAATGATTACTCCATATATCTTTACTTTAAAATAATCCCGTATTGTTCCAACTTTAATATTATCTTCTCATCTTTCATCGGTTCGTACTCGGAATTACAATAATCCAAATGATATAGATCACATGTAATGCTCCATATCAGATTTTCAGCCTGCTCGAATTCTCTTAATCTATAATACAATAGTGCAATTATTGTTTTCTTTTTAAACTTAAGCTTTGTTTGGCCATTTTTCTTTCTGGTTTCATTTTCAAGAAGTGCACACCAAAAAACAAGTGCTATCTGATAATAATCATCCCCTGTTCTATTATCATCCAACAATATATTAAATAAGCCCTGCTGCAGTGCTTCCCATGAGTATTTTTTTGAAAGTTCAAATATCACATCCGCTCTGGATGTATCTTCCATTGAATCGTCATCAAGTTCAAGTTTTCTCAGTATTTCTGCTATTTCATTTACAATAAGTTTTAACTCTTTAGCATCAAATGTTTCACGCTTAATATATTGAGTAGGCACTTTTTTTGTAAGCCAAACACCATTTGCTGATTTATAAAATTCGTACCTATCTTTTTGCATTCTCCCCGACCAGACCCGATAAACAATGGGCCTTCCATGCCTGCTTCCAACTTTAACAGCGGTTTCAATATCCACAGATAAGTGTACATATAACCTGCTTTTAGGAATAAGTCCTTGCTCATCTATTGATTCTCTAAACTTTTCCCCTGTTCCATGATAAAGATACTTTGGTGGGGACATTTTTTCCAATTCTACATCCACCGGAATGGAATGTCCCTGATTTGCTCTGATCAATGTCTTATCTTCATTAAATGAATATCTCTGCTTATTATCTGTTCTGACAATTTCTTCCAAAATCTCCATATTTAATTCATGTGTTTTTGCAACTCCGACAATAAGCTCATCAACCCTTGCCCAGCCATACTCATCAAGACTTATACCTATTGTTTCCGGCTTATGTCTTAATATCAAACTCATGTACTTGCTTGTTTCCGAGAGCCCCATTAAATCACCTTCTTAACCATTCTATAAAGGTAGTATCTTACCCCCCCTAAGCCTAAATTTCACTCCATGTACATATTTTTCAGCTATCTCGTTGCAAGCAACTCGATGTCGCGATGCTCGTCAAATGTGCATGCAA
>JAILDN010000013.1 GCA_024689425.1 Methanobrevibacter sp. | reverse complement strand
TAAAGAGATTAACACGGTTAATTCCAAAAAGGATTTGGAAGAGTTGGAATTAAATATAAAAGAAAAAGAATCATTTGAAGTAATTAAAAGTTTAGTTAATTTCAAGTCTCCATAAAGTAAATTGCCTTCTAAAATATATTTAGAGACAATATTCTTATCATTAACTAAACTTTTAATTACTTCAAATGATTCTTTTTCTTTTATATTTAATTCCAACTCTTCCAAATCCTTTTTGGAATTAACCGTGTTAATCTCTTTATCAGAATCAATTACTTTAATAATAGAATCCTTGAAATCGATTAATTTCTTATCACAAAGGGAATTTAAAACTTGAACTAAATCATATTCATGAAAACTACCCGTACATAACTCTTTTTTAAGAGCACTCATAGGAATCGCACCATCATATTCAACATCGAATATTTTAATCTGATCAAAAACGACTTCTTCTTTACGGGTAATATTAATCATTATATCAAAAAACCTTTTTTATAATACAATATTTTGAATTGATAATACTTAATATTTATGTTAGAAGATTATTTTTTTAGAACAAAAATTTAATAATAACAATATACTAACAATATATTATATGGTAAAAATTACACGCAATCACATCTTTCTAATCATCATAATTCTTACACTTGTAGGAGTAATGAGCACAGCTGTAGCATACACTGGAACTGGCTTTTCCCACAACAAAACAGTGTCCGACTACAATTCACTATCAATAAAAAATATTTTAGATAAATATAACAATACCACATATAAATCCGAAGCAAGCGGATTATGTACAAAAGTATATGATGGAGACACCATCTATGTTGAAGGTGTTGGAAAAGTACGTTTAGTTGGAGTCAACACTCCCGAAAAAGGTGTTAAAGGAGCCGATGCATCAAAATACTTTGTTGAAAAATTATGCTTAAATAGAGTTGTGCACTTAAACATTGATGATTCAAAACACCACGATAAATATTCAAGAACATTAGCTGTCGTAATAGTTGACGGCAAGAACCTTAATGAAATACTATTAAAAGAGGGCTTAGCCGAAATAATGTTTATCCCTCCAAGCGAATTTAATCCACACAATTGGGCAAATTCAGATACTCCAAGTTCAACTAACCAAAAAACTAGCGATCCACATTCGGGAAATGGCCAGGCCGGGACATACATTGGAAATGCAAATTCCCTTAAATTCCACAATCCCAGTTGCAAATCTGTTCCTAAAATATCCGATAAAAATAAAATAACTTTTTCGTCAAGAGAAGAAGCAATAAATAAAGGATATTCACCGTGCAAAATCTGTAATCCATAATTTAACAAATTAAAGAATCTATATATGGATCCAAATACCTTTTAAGCACTTTAACAATAGGTCCTATGATTATGGCTGAAATTATCGTACCTTCACGAACCCCTGCAAGATAACCTAAAAAGGTTATCGAAAGAATGGCTGCAATTAAAACCATTGAAGTATCAACAAAAGGTTTTACCTTTGGAAATTCAATTTTAATGACTTTTGAAATAGCTACAATAACACCATCAGCAGGAAGATAAACGATTTCAGTCTTGATTTCCAATAAAACACCAAATGCAACTACAAGACAACTAATTAACAATAATAACATTTGATTAATATAGCCTGTAGGATTTATGAAATTAACCAACATCAATGAAAAATCAATGAAAAACGAAAATATCGTTCCAATGATTAATTGCAAATATTGTCTTTTTTCAAAATCTTTTCTTAAAAGTATAACTTGAATTAAAATGAAAAGAATTGTAAAAACAAACATCACTTCCCCAACACTAAATTTAGTGATTAAACTTGAAACATATGGAAGACATATTAAAGGAGAAGTTCCTAGATTAGCTTTAATTGATAGGGAAGCACCTAGTGATATGATAAATAATGAAAGCAGATATATCAAATATCTACTAATCTTTTTAATTTCCATAGTTATTAATAACTATAAAACAATTTAAATAATTTTTCAATGATTTAAAAAAAAGAAAATAAGAGAAATACATCTCTAAATTTTACCTACACCCGCCATTGGTACACCAGTTAATGCAGATGCTTCTAAAGTTAGTGATCTTAAATTCTCTTTTTCAAGTTTGCTAATATGAGTATTTCCAGCTTGTTGAACTAACATACATGCTTCATCAGTCATTGTTTTTATGTAATTAGCCACATTTTTACCCATTTCTTTGTAATCTAATCTGTGTCTTAAGGATAAGTCCTGTGTAGCTATTCCTTTTCTACATGTTCCAGTATAACACATTTGACAAACTCTACATCCAATTGAAATCAATGCTGCGGTTGCAATATAGACTGCATCTGCCCCAAGTGCAATAGCTTTTGCTAAATCCGCACCTGAACGAACCCCACCAGCTGCCACTAAACTTACTTGGTCTCTTAAACCAATTTCTTTTAGTGCTAAATCAGCTTCTACGATTGATGCTAGAGATGGTACTCCTGAGTGTTCCATAATTACTTCAGGTCCTGCTCCAGTTCCTCCTTGCATACCGTCTACAACAATTATATCTGCTCCACCTTTTGCTGCAATCTTTACATCTGAAGCCACTTTACCTGATGCAAATTTAACCATGATAGGAACTTTCCAGTCAGTGATTTCCCTTAATTGGGAGATTTTCATACTTAAATCCTCAGGCCCTACAATATCCATGTGTCTTGCAGGTGAAAGTGCATCTGAACCTTCCGGAATGTTTCTGATTTTGGATACTTCTGCAGTTACTTTTTCACCTAAGAGGTGTCCTCCCATTCCGGATTTTGCTCCTTGACCTATTTTTATTTCAATTGCATCTCCTTTGTTTAGATAATCTGCAGATACTCCAAAACGTCCTGATGCATATTGTGCAATTAATTTATCAGCCAATTCACGTTCTTCTGGAAGCATTCCTCCTTCACCAGTGTTCGTTACTGTTCCTGCTAGTGAAGATCCAATAGCCAAAGCCATTTTTGCCTCTTTTGACAGTGCTCCAAAAGACATTGCTCCAATCATGATAGGGGTATCGATTTTAAGGGGGTTTTCTGCATATCTATCTCCTAATACAACATCAGTTCCACAAGGTTCCCTATACTTATCAATAGGAGGCCTGGAAACTTGTGCTGGAATAACTACCAAATCATCGAAGTCAGGAATTCTTCTGAGTGCTCCAGTACTTCTTAGTTTATATGATGCTGTTTGTGATTGCCTTACGATTTCAACAATGTCTGGGAATCCCCATCCTTGTCTTGCATCTTCAGGGATTGCATTTACCTCAATTGCGCGGTTTGGACACATTTCAAGACATATCCTACAGCCCACACATTTTTCTTGGTTTAATGGGTATGGGTCACCTTGAATAATTTCATAAACTCCATGAGGACAATTGTTAAAGCATGAAAAACATTTTCCACAGATTTTTTCATCCCTATCATCACATAAATACCAACAACAACCTGGACGACCGAAATTTTTTTTACATAAATCTGGATTTCTTTCAACTCTATATGGCATTCTTTTTCCCCCTTAGTGACCATAGAATGGTCTTGTACTTTTTGGAACAATTTTTTTAAATTTTGAATAATCATCAATGTCAAATTCATATTTTGATAATGTCTCTTCAAGCTCTAGTGAATCTTGGAAAGTTAATTCATCGAATTTCGCATTATTTCCAAGACTTTTGATTTCACCTTTGACATAAACCACACCACGGATAATGGATTCAGCCACATCATCACCGACATCACCCAGAATGATGATACGTCCACCCATCATGAATATGCCTGTCATGAACCCGGAGTTTCCCCCGATGATTATTGTACCGTTTTTCATAATTTCACCGGTTCTTGAACCTACGGATTCTTTTACAACAACAGTACCATCATAGATTCCTTGTCCGGCTCCGTCACCAGCAGAACCTTCAACAATTACTTCACCACCAGTGATGTTGTCCCCGACGAACCATCCTGCGTTTCCGTTGATTTTTATTTTTGCTCCGTCACACATGGTTCCTGCAAAATAACCAACGGATCCATCAAACTCGATTTCAGTATCGTCGACTACTCCCGCTGCGAGGTAATGTTTTGCATTTGGATTTTTAATAAGAATTTTATCATAATCTTTTGCCGCTTCTTTAATTTGTGAATTTATTTCACGAGGAGTTAAATTTTCAGCATTAATTTCTTTGATTTCCATCCAATCACCTCATATTTCATATACCATTACTTCACCAGGAGAGATTTGTTCTACATGGTGAGTGTCAACTACTTCCCTTAGGGATACCTCTTCAGATGCGATTGCAAAAACATCATCAGTTTCTGCCATTACACCCGGCCTTAGGCCTAATTTGTCTTTTGCTATTCCAATACCCTGTGGAGTTCCGATAATATAAGAAAATGGACCGTCCATGTCTTCCACAGACTGTTCAAGTGCTTCTTCTAATGAGTAACCAGTGTCAAGTTTATCTGCAATGTAGTGAACTAAACATTCTGTATCATTAAAAGTTTCAAATACATGGCCTTTTCTTTCAAGAGGGTCTCTTACTTTCCAGTAATTTGTAATTTGGCCATTGTGAACTACTGAAATATCACGAACGATATATGTTTGGAATGGGTGTGCATGGTATCTGTCAACTCCACTTTCGGTTGAAAACCTGGTGTGTCCGATAGCGTGAGTTCCTTTTACATTTCTAACATCATACCTCTCTGCAATATCAAGTACGGATCCCACATCCTTAATCATTTCAAAATCATGACTTCCATTGATTACAATGACATTTTCAAGTTCATCAACTTTTGTGATTAACGGTTTTAGCTGTGAGAACTCATCTAAAGCTATTCTGCATTTGTATATAAATGAATCACCAACAGAATCCAATACTTCATCCTCTTTGATTGGTGTTTTTATGTTGATAGTTTCTTTAACTTCTTCAAGTAAATTTTTTTGTTCTTTTACTTGAATTTTTAAAATGTATTCGTTTTCTTTAAGACCTGTTCCACCATAAATTGAGTATCCTGCTGAATCAGGACCCCTGTGTTGTAATTGGTGGAGCATATTAGTCATGTCATTACCCACATTGTGTAATTTTTTATCTTTATATACAATTCCTGCGATTCCACACATGATTAAACCCTCATTTCTGTTAAACAATTTAAAATTATTTTTGCCATATTACTATATAAAAATTCATATATATAAATCTGTTGGAAAGTGACTTCCGACCAAGAAAAATTCTGAAAAAAAATATAAAAAATGAAAAATAATTAAACAATGTTTAGAAAAATAGGAAAAATTAGTTAAAAAATTAGTAGATAATTCAAAAAGAGTATAATTTTTAAAATTAATTTTTGAAAAAAATATAATAAAAAAAGAAATAAAAGAAAAGTTAAGCTTTTCTTTGAATTGTAGCTATTGCACTTTGTGCACCGGATTTTACATAACCGCTTTCATCATCAAGCAATTTTTCAAGTGCAGGAATAGCTTTTTCATTATTTAAGTTACCTAAAGCCCAAGCTGCTGCCCCTCTGACTCTCCAATCTTCATCATCTAATACTTCGATTAAAGGATCAACTGCAGCATCACCCATACGACTTAAAGAGGTTGAAGCCTCTCTTCTGACCAATTTGTTGTTATCCCTTAAAGTTTCAATTAAAGGTTCGATAGCCCTTTCATCATTCAATACACCTAAAAGACTTGCTGCATGTAAACGAATATTTTTTTTCCTGCTAGATAAAGCTTCAATCAATGGCTCTACAGCCTCTTCACCTTTTAACTCTAATGCGCCAACAGCATCTTCAACAACAAAATCATCTTTATCGTTTAATTTTTCAATTAACTCGTTGATTTCAGACATTCTCATCCCTCTATATAACAATTTTTAAATAATTATATCTTTATACCTATATGTATAAAAGTATTTTGATTATATGCGAACAAAAAAAGTGAAATAATGTATGATATAACGATAATAAGCGGAGACGGGATTGGCCTCGAGGTAATGGAGTCCGCCGAATACCTGCTCGATAAGCTTGATTTGAACCTTAGTTTCAACTACGGCGAAGCGGGTTTTGAATGTTTTAACAAGAATGGGACAACATTGCCTGAAGAAACTGTTAAGATGGCAAAATCAAGTGATGCAACATTATTCGGAGCATCAACCTCAACACCCGGCCAACCAAGCCCCATAATAAACTTAAGAAAAGAACTAGACGTATACGCCAATTTAAGACCAATAAAATCATACAAAGGCGTTAAAACA
This sequence comes from Methanobrevibacter sp., assembly GCA_024689425.1. Classification (GTDB taxonomy): domain Archaea; phylum Methanobacteriota; class Methanobacteria; order Methanobacteriales; family Methanobacteriaceae; genus Methanocatella. The sequence continues at coordinate 18,884 of JAILDN010000013.1, read as the reverse complement.
ATAGCAGAAGGCATTAACTTTATAATTGTGCGTGAAAACACCGAAGGACTTTACAGTCAAAATGAATATGGTGATGAAAATCAAATGATAGCTGAAAGAGTAATAACAAGAAAAGCAAGTGAAAAAATATCAGATATTGCATTTAAACTTGCTTCAAGAAGAAATATGTTAAACAAAGTCACCTGTGTCCACAAAAGTAATGTATTGAAAAAGACAGACGGTGTCTTTAAAGAATCATTTTATAAAGTAGCCAAAAATTACCCCACAATTAAGACCGAAGATTTTTACGTTGATGCAACTGCAATGTATCTTATTACAAATCCATTAAACTTTGATGTTATTGTCTCAACCAACCTATTTGGAGACATCTTGTCCGATGAAAGTGCGGGGCTTGTAGGCGGATTGGGACTTGCACCATCCGGAAATATTGGAGATAAAAACGGACTATTCGAACCCGTACATGGATCTGCTCCAGATATTGCGGGAAAAGGAATTGCAAATCCATGTTCAATGATATTGTCAACAGCAATGATGCTAGATTATTTGGGTGAAAAAGAAATCGCTTCCAGAATAAACCATACTGTAGAAAGAGTTGTTGCAAAAGGCAAAGTATTAACCCCTGATTTGGGCGGAAATGCAAAAACAATGGAAATGACCGAAGAGATTGTAAAAGAGTTGATTTAATGTTAAATATTACAACGTTTTTAGATGCAAATTCAAAAAGACTGGATAAGAAAGTATTATATAATCCCAGAAGCGGTGAGAAATACACATCTGGAGAAATATTATCCATCGTGTCAGAAATTGGACGCCAGTTAAAATCACAACATGTTCAAGAAGGAGATAGAGTTATCATTTATTTAAATAATTCCTGTGAATACCTATTTTCACTATTTGCAATATGGAGAATCGGTGCAATAGCTATTCCAACAAACAGAATATTCACCCCATCAGAACTAGACTATATCATTCACGACTCCCAGGCAAAATTGGTCATTACTGATGATGAAGCTCAAGATATGATTGATATTGCAACTTATATTCCAAAAAATATAGAAGAATATAAGAATTGTGAAGTTTTAGATGCATTCAATACTGATTGGGACGATTTATGTCAATTACAATACACCTCCGGCACTACCGGAAAACCAAAAGGTGCAATGTTAACTCATGGAAACTATTTCACAGCAATCCATAATGAATGTGATGTATTGACTTTAAAACAAGACGATGTATTTTTAGGAATTTATCCAATGGCCCATGTTGGTCTTTCATGGGCAATATCTGCTTTAAGGGCTGCCTCTTACTACATTTTAATCGAACAATTTGATTTAGAGGAATATTTGGAACTCTGTGAACGCGAAAAAGTAACGGTCTTAACAGGAATGCCTCCAGTAATTCACTCACTTACAACAATGGACAAAACAAAGGAATTGTCAACAGTCCGCGAAATCATAAGTGGCGGAGGACCGTTGCACAAAAAAATATGGAAGGAATTCCACGAAACTTACGGAATACCAATCATTAATGCTTATGGATTATCAGAAAGTATTGTTATAGGGACGGGGACAGTTATAAGGCCAGAAGATTATCGTGAAGCCGACAGATTTGAAAGTGTTGGACATCCTGTTTGTTTTTCAGAAGTAAAAATCGTTGACGAACAAGATTCAACAAAAACCTTAGACAAATATGAACAAGGGGAAATCGCTTTAAGAGGTCCGGCCATTGCGAAAGGTTACTGGAGAAGAGAAAAACAAACAATTGAAACATTCCTTGATGACGGATGGTTTTTAACTGGAGACATTGGTTATTTGGATGAAGATAACCGTTTATTCATTACTGACCGAAAAAAAGACATGATTGTAATGAGCGGATGGAAAATCTATCCAACCGAAGTTGAGGAAGTATTGATTAAATATCCAAAACTTAAAGAGATAGCTATTTTTAGTATTCAAGATTGTCACAGGGGAGAACTTCCTGTGGCCGCAGTAGTTTGGGAAGATACACCGGACCATGAAGGTTTACTCAATTATGCTCGCGAAAACTTATCACGTTATAAGGTTCCTCGTGAAATCTATGATTTGGATGAACTTCCAAGAGTAAATGGTTGGAAACTACTTAGAAGAGAATTGCGTGAAATGTTTAATGGTTAATTTGAATCCATATATTAGATTCAAATTATAATTCATTAAATGAAAATAATGATTAATAATTCATTAGTTTATTTCAATGCATAATTAGAATATTAATGTTATTTTAATTAAACAAGACACTTATTTTAAAAATAGTGAATTTAAATTGTACTATCTACATTAAAAAAAGAAAAAATACATTGAAAGGAATGTGAACTTTTAAAGTTAGAACTAATCTAACCTTAAAAGTGCAAATTGTTGTATCAAACTTAGTATATGTCATTAAGTGCAAAGCACGAATAAACCATGGTTAAAGGCAAAACATCATCTAAAAAAATCAAGACCCAAGAATTTAATAATACAACAAATAAATGATTTTTTCAAATAACAAGCCTTCAATTAATTATTCATTTTAATTATTAATAAGTTAAACAGTTTTTAATTTATAAAAAAAGAGTTATACGAGAGCTATTGCTCTCAAAAATAAAAATTCTACTCAATAATCATTGTTCCAATACCTTCGGTGGTGAAAATTTCAAGTAAAAGAGAATGCTTTTTACGTCCATCGATGATATGGCAGGATTTAACACCATTTTCAATAGCTTTAACACAAGTTTCGATTTTTGGAATCATTCCACCTGTAATAACGCCTTCTTCAATTAAACCAGGAATTTCTGAAATTCTGATTTTTTGAATTAATGAATTTGGGTCATCCGGGTCTCTTAAAACACCAGGAACATCAGTTAAAATAATTAACTTTTCTGCATTAACTGCGCCTGCAATTTCACCTGCAGCAGTATCTGCATTGAGATTTAAACTAGTACCATCTTCTGCAATACCAATAGGTGAAATAACTGGAATATAATTATTTTCAAGGAACATGTCAAGTAAATCCGTATTGATACAATCAACTTCACCGACCAATCCTAAATCCACTTCTTCATCAATACCCTCTATTTTGCTAGCTCCTTTTCTGTGAGCGAAAATTAAGCTAGAATCTTTTCCGGACAAACTAATTGCCTCACCATCATGTTTAATAAGTTCGGAAACGATTTCAGTACTGATTTTTCCAACAAGAACCATTTCAATAATTTCCATTGTCTCTTCATCAGTAACCCTTAAACCTTGGATAAATTCAGGTTCCTTTCCTAATTTATCCATTGAACGGGAGATTTCAGGACCTCCTCCATGAACAATAATTGGTTTCATACCAACATACTTAAATAAAACTGTATCACGTGCTGTGGAAGACATTGCTTCATCATCCACCATCGCATGTCCACCATATTTAATTAAAATTTTTTTATTGTGAAACTTTTTAATATAAGGTAAAGCTTCAATTAAAACATCAATATCTTTCATCTAATCACTACATTTAATATTTTATTTAATCATTTATAAAATTAAGCATAAGAAAGTAGGGTTAATTTTTTTAAAAAAGAGCCAGTATGACATTTTTAGCAAACTCTTACCATTCCATCAACTTTATCAAAATCGTCATCAAAGGATAATATTTCATGAATATTGTTCTCTTTCATTGTGTGAATTGCAGTGCAATCTGCAAGAGATAAATTTCCATCAAATTGAAGGTAATATCTAAGAGATTCCTCTAGTAAAGTATCTGATTTAAAAATTGTGAAGTTATCTTTAATATATTTAAAGACCATATATCCTACTTTTCCACCATGACAACTTCCAATGAGATTTAATGATTCTATAATCATAGCTTCTGTAATAATTTTATCTTCAGACTTTAATTTTTCAAGTAATTTTACTGCATCGTTGTGCCATTGGTCTTTTTCAACTATTAATGCAATAAGATATGATGCATCTACAAATATCAAATTATCACCATTTTAATCCTTTTGATCCTCTTTTTTTAATTTCTACACTATTATGTGGAAGTTCTGTTTTAATCAATCCAATAATGTCCTCTTCTGTAACTTTTTTTTCAATTTTCAAGAGTATCCCCTCTTCGGTGTTTGTCCATGAAATTTCATCACCTGCGACAATATCATAATGTTTTCTGAAATCTGCAGGCACTACAACTTGGTTTGAAGAACTTACTTTTGTTATTGCATACATATACATCACATTAAATTTTATAAATTATTATTTATAATATAAAGTATTTATAATTTTACTTTATATTTTTCATTTTTAAAAGTAAATCCAAATATTTTTTAATTTATGGCAATGCATAATCAAAAATACCCCACCTATTAACTATTACAATTGTAATGATTATCTTCTTTTCTTCGCTGAAATTAAATTAATCAACAAACAAATAACAACCGGTTAAAAAGCTCCATATAACCAATGGATAAACAGATAATCTCTCAAAAACAGGCATATAAATACTTTCAATATTGAAAAACATAGTCCAAAATGCAATTAAACCAATTACTCCCAAAACAAGCGTGATTTTCTGATAAAGAGTAAAATCACACATTGATCTTGAAATCAAAACAAGCAGAATATTCCCACCAAGTATTGCCATTACAGCCCCTAAAGCGTGATAACCTAATGTTAAAGGGTTTCCACCATGAATTAAACCAACAATGATGACACCTAAAGAAGTAATGATGGTGAAAATATAAAAGACACTTTTATTTTTAGTAATGTAATCCTTAAATTTGTAAAAATTACCGAAAAGCAATGTCAAACCAATGAAAATAAATGCAGAATTCATTAATAAAAATAATGGAGAATTAACAGAAGGAATTCCCAATTCAGAAATGGTATGGAAAATATATGTATTAATTAAAGAAGCATTGAAAAAAGCTGCAGAAATGACTTCAGCAATTAAATAATACAAACTGCCTAAAATAAAGACAATTCCGGCAACTTTAGCTTTCATGATTTAAATTCCAAATTTTTTATTAAAGTATTTTTCCCTTAAATCGAAGTTTATTTCTTCAATATCGGCACCAGAAAGTGCTTTTTGCAATATTTTGTAACAAGTCTTTTTAGGTACTGTAATACTTTTAATATGGGATTTTGCCCAGATATTATCAAATCTTTTCTTTAAATTACCGAAGTTGAAATGTTCACAAACATTCCTTAAATTAATAATATTCGCTTCGTTAACGATGTCATAATTGGCATAAGTCTGAGAATCCATAATAATAGGATTTAAGCCTAAAATATATCTTTGTAGATCATAGTCTAGGAAAGATTCATAATCCCCATCATATGCATAAACATGCGCTTTTGCAGATAATGCATCGATGAACACTAAAAATTGATTAGCCATTAATGCTCTTGAGATGATTTCATCACAGAAGTTTAAAGCGGTTTGAACATTGCCGACAGTTGAATTTGCAACATACTTTTCATAATCGTCAAATCTAAATGCAACTAGGGCAAACATGTATAAATCAATCCATTCGTTTTCTTCAAGGAATGCTTTTGCTTTATCAGTTAACTCTAAATCTCTAGAATTATTGCTTAAAACTGGTAATATCCTATCAACAAGTTCTTGCTTTTTACCGGACACTTTTAAATTATTTTCTCTTAAAATTTCTTTTAACTCTGCAACAGTGTATTTTTTAGAAATGTCATCAGCAGTTATTCCGCCTTCACCAGCCAAATATCCATTTTCCATTAAATAGTCAACACAATCCTGAGCTGATGGAAAAGTTCCAAAATTACCTTGATTTAAAATATCTTCAAGCTTATAACCACTATTTAAAAAATTTAAAACATTAAATATCTCTAATTTTTGTTCACTCACTTAAACACCTTTTTAATCATATCTTTAATAAATATAACTACTCCCCTAAATAGCTATCAACATTATTAATTTATCTTTCATTAAATTAAAAACTTTGTATAAAACTGGCACAAGTTCGAAATTGTTCAATTCTTGAACAGGCAAAATCAGTAGATAATAAATTCCCTTTTTAAAATATTTGGTTAATAATATATAGATTGATAGATAGATATTGAATTTTTTAAGAACAAAATTTTCAGGCATTTTGTTTTGAGTTTTATTTTCTTCTTGACCCTACTAGATAGATTTCAAAAAATTTGATTTAAATGGAGTGGTTTTCCATCCCATTTTTAATTAAGAGGTATATAAAAAAATTATGCTAGAATGGAGATGGTCTTAAATTGGTTCGTGTTTACCCAGGAATGTAAAAAGGAGTCGATAAATACAAACAAAGAATGGAAAATGCATATGTTTTTCTAGCATAATTTTCGTGTTTTTACGAGGTTAAAAAGTGAATAAAATGACTAAAAAACATTTATTTTAACAATTTTGATTACCACCACCTTTTTTAAATACATTTAACTACATGATACAATTGTAATAATATATTGTGTATAACTTGTTTATAAACTTTTTGTTTTAACAAAATTACTTCCAAATAAAAAAATTATAATAACCTAATAAAATTAAAATAAAAGTGTTAAATTGCTCTAAAAAGAAACTTACCAATATATTAAGCATTAAATACAAAATAAATAATTACAAATAACTTTAAGCGAGGTTAGATGAAAATGAACGAAAATCTAGAAAGTGAAAAAATCCGAATTATTAAAGAAGCATTTGAAGAAAAACGAGAAATTATGGGATTTGCACCCCAAGAAATGACTATAATAGATAACCAAAATCCTATTGAAGATGTTTTTATAACTGATTCAGGAGAACTCATCGTTTTAGAATTCCAGATGGCAGATTTTGATGAAGTAGAACTTGCAAAATATGTTGAACTTGCAGAAAAGCTTTATGAAAAAAACAATGTTTGCATTTCAATCTATGTGCTTTGTCCCAAGACAATTGATGTTACAGCCCCAGAATGTACCATCAAATCCGATGCCGAATTCACAATAAAACTAGCTTGTTATCAGGGAAATCCCGTCTATGATATCTTCTACAAGATTAAAGAAAAGGTTGATAAAAATATAAAACTAAATGAAGATGACTTAGACGTCCTTGAAACGATTCCCATGATGGGGCCAAAAGAAGAAAGAACAAGATTAAGAATCGAATGCTTTAGACTCTATATGGAATCTCAAAAATAATTAAATTTCCCATTTTAGAATGGTTTTTCCATAGTCTGAAACATAGTCTTTATCAAACGCATTTTTTAAATCGTCAATAGATTTGATTTCACAGACATTTGTAATTAATTTAGATAAATAACTAAAAAGTTGAGGATTTTCCTTAAGGATATTTATTACACCTTCAAAATCCTCTCTTTCAGATCTACTATTCCCCTGAATAGTCAATCCTTTTTCTAAAATCAAACGAGTATTTATTGGTATTGGATATTCACTTACTCCAAACAGACTTATTATTCCTTGAGGACGTATTAAATCAATAATCTGTTCAATGGCGGATTGTGATGCGGCAGAACCGACACATTCAAATGCATGATTAACCTTCAAATCATCAGGCACTTCATGTATTAAATAAACATCATCTGCAAATGAAAATAAACTTAAATTTTCCAGATGTTTTCCAAAAACAAGGATTTTTGAATCAGGACAGATTGTTTTAAGAAGAAGGGCAGTAATATATCCCAAGTTTCCATCACCCCAAACCCCCAAAATGTCTTTAGAATGTTTATTTAACTCCAAAAATTTCATAATCCCCTGATAAGCAACAGAAATTAATTCAATGAATGCTGAAACTTTTAAATCAAAATTATCTGGCAATCTAACTATCCTATCTGAATTTAAACAAACAAGATCAGACGTAAAACCATCAAAGCCACTGCCTCTGAATTTTGATAATTCAGAATAATTGCCTCGATACTCATCCCTACCAAAAGGAGTGTTAGGTATCATTACAACAACATCACCTGGATTAAAATTACCTTCGCTATCTGAAATTACTTCTCCAATAGCTTCATGAATTAATGCCATCGGCAATTTCTCAGATAAAATAGAAGAAGGCCTTGAGCCCTGATAGTATCTTTGGTCCGCTTGACAAATTGACAGATAAGTTGGCCTTACAACAACACCATCCAATTCAATATCGTCAATTGCTTCTTCAAAGAATTTTGGAGATTTCAACCTATAAACAATGTTAATCATACTTTAATTTCCTTTTAATATTGTATTTGCTAATTTTAAATCATAAGGATATGTAATTTTAATATTTGTTATCTCACCATCTACGAGATGTACTTCTTCACCTTTAAGAACAAATATTTTACAGGCGTCTGTTAGTATATTTGTCTCATCAACACTTAAACTATTAATCAGTTTAGATAATTTATTTATCTTAAAGCTTTGCGGAGTTTGGCCTTGGTAATAATTATCCCTAATCGGAATATTTTTAATTACATCACCATCGACACTTTCTACAATGGTGTCTGTTGCCGGAATAACCGTGTCACATGCACCAAATTCTTTTGCAGCATTGATATTATCTTCAATAATACGATGAGTGACAAACGGACGTACAGAATCATGAGTAACAATAATAGAATCTTCATCAATGTCAAAATTTTCAGTAATATAATTAATGGAATTCATTATAGTGTCGTTTCTAGTTTCTCCACCTTCCAAAACTATAATTTTATCGGATTCATCAAAATATTCCTTAATTAAGTTATTGGTATGGTTTATAAAACTTTTTGGTGATAAAACAATAATTTTATCAAATTTAGAGTTAATAACAAATTTTTCAATAGTATGGACAATGACCGGTTTATCCCCCAAAGTCAAAAATTGTTTGGGAGTGTCAGTACCACCCATTCTTGATCCTATTCCGCCCGCCAATATAGCTGCAAAAATCATTTCAAATTACTCCTTTTCAAAGACAATGAAGAAATGTGACTTACCTTCAGGAATATCCTCTCCAATCTCCTCATTTAAATAAGTCATCTTAAGACCATGTCTTGCAAAAGATTCTTCCAGTTCGTCTGGAGAACTTCTAAATTGAGTTGGAGGGCCTTTAGGAACATCCCATTTTTTATAATCCATGATGGCAATTCTACCATCATCTTTAATTAAACGTGCGAATTCGCTTATTGCTTCATCCACTTTTCTTGAAGCAGTGAATCCATGGAAAACATTAACCATCAATATTACATCTAATGTTCCATCATCAATTTCACTAATACCTGCAGTAATATCTGCTTCAATATTAATTAAATTATCTACATTGTTTTCTAATTTATATTTTTCCATATCTTCAATAGATGCGCCATACACATCAACTGCATAAACTGTCCCTGAATCGATATAATCCTCTAGAAGTTTAATTGCAATATGTCCATCGCCACATCCTGCATCCATAATAATTTCTGAGCCATTGAGATTTAACTCATCAATGATTTCATTTGAATCTAAGAAAAATGCTGAAGAAAATCCATGAGCCCTATGTCCATTTTCCGGCATCATCATATTTTCACCTTTTAATTAATATTTAATCTTTAAAAAATACTATTTAATACTAGTTAAAAAATTGTTATTTCGGTAAAAAATTAAAAAATTAATTGAATAATCTACATAAGATAGGTTCAGAAATAATTTTTTAGAAGTGCTTTGAATTTAATTGCAATTTCGTGTGAAATAATGATACTTTGAAAGATATGATTTAAAATAATGATATTGAAAATGAATTAAATTGCATTAAAATTATTAGTAAAAATTAGATGATTTGGTTAATGGTTAAAATTTATAAAAAGAAAAGTGTTAAGAGGATTATTTTTTCCAAGTTTGTTTTACTCCTCTTCCTCTTTTACTTCCAGGTTTTGTATAACTTCTTTTTTGTCTTGTTCTTCTGTTAGTACCTTTAACTTTTGCCATAATCTACCCTCCTTAAAAATTTATAATTACAATATTAGAATAATTTTTGTATAACATAAAGATATTTGTTTTTAAAGTATATATATGTTATCTCATGTAGTGTATTCAGCATTGATTTTTACATAATCATAAGTTAAATCACAACCCCAAGCAGTGGCTTCACCATCACCTAAAAACATATTAATATTAACTGAAACATTTTTAGATTGCATGATTTTTTCTGCACGAGCCAAATATGGAGTATCCTCAAATGCCAAAATTTCACCCTTGCGAACCAAATTAACTTCGTCCTCATCATCCGCAATAGCAATAGTTACAATATCTGGATTAAGTTCACAACCAGAATAACCGATAGCCGAAACAATTCTTCCCCAATTAGGATCGCCACCAAAAACAGCTGATTTAAATAATGAAGAAGATATGATAGATTTTGCTGCAAGTTTAGCATCTTTTTCAGATTTAGCGCCTTTGACATTTGCTTCTATAAACTTAGTTGCTCCTTCACCATCACGAGCCATTTTTTTAGCCAAATTAATGCAAATATAATTAAGGCCCTCTTGGAAATTGGAATCAATTTCGCCATCCTTTACAACATCAATACCAGAACATCCATTGGCCAACATCAAACAAGTATCATTAGTACTTTCATCACCATCAACAACAATCATATTGAAACTTAAATCAGCAGCTATTTTTAATGCTTTTTTAATTGATTTTTGATCCATTTCTGCATCAGTTACAATACATGATAACATGGTTGCCATATTCGGAGCAATCATGCCACTACCTTTAGTGATACCTGCGATTTTAACAATTTCTCCAGTTGTTAATGTTATTTCAATAGCAGCTTCTTTTGGAAAAGTATCGGTTGTCATTATTGCTTTAGCAGCCGCTAGAGAATTTTCAGGATTATTACCCAACTTTGAAATGGACTCATATGCTACTTTAGATATTATATCCATCGGCATTTCGCGACCAATAACCCCCGTCGAACATATTGCCACTTCATCTTTAGGGACATTTAAATCTTTAGATACAAGATTTACAAGTTCCTCACAGTCATCAATTCCTTTTTGACCCGTAAAACAGTTGGCATTACCACTATTGATGAAAACAGCAGATACTGTTCCATTCTTTACAACTTTTTTAGAATAAGTTACTGGTGCTGCAACAACTTTATTTGAAGTAAAAACTCCTGAAGCAACACTGTTTGGTGATAATATTATAGTTACACCATATTTTCCTTCACGGGCTCCAGATACCTTAAGATTTTCAATGATGGAAAATCCTCCATCAACTTCACGAATATGATTCATAATACCACAAAAAAGATTAATAAAATAATATTAAGTTGTTAAATTATTATTAGAACTTACATTTTCGCCTTGAGGATTATTTGCAACATTACTACCCGAATTATTATTCACCATTTGAACAGTCACATTTTCAACATGTGAAGTGTTATTATTCGAAGTAGCATTTTCATGCTGCTCAATACTAACCATTATTCCAATTGCTGAACCAACGACAAAAGCAATCAATGCTAAAATCATCAATAAAGCAATTATTCCTTCATTTCGACGTCTCACAATTTTACCTTTTTATTTTTTTATTTTAAGTAATAAAAGCATATATTAATGCTAAAATAATCGTTATAACACTAAATGCCCCAAGTCCAAGCACACATAACAAATACGTAATGATAAATACAAATGCGAAAACACCTATTAATTTAGGCTTCTCATTTTCCAAAAGATTAATAATGGTTCTTATAAACTCAGATGGAACATTATAAGCATATAAACCATTAGCCAATTCAAAAACAACTAATGACAACGGAGATGATGAATTCAATTTATCAACCAATTGAGCTCTTTCACCAGCTTCCCTTCTGCTTCTGCCAACACCCGCCCTAATTTTTGCATCATTGTCCAGGGCAAACCATGCAGCATCCAAACCAGCACGAATAGCCAAATCTTTTGATGGAAAACTTGCAATAAAGTCATCACCACCTTCCCTATATCCTTCAAGTTGACCGCCACATTCAGTTTCAATGAAATATTTGATATTAGTCATCAAATCAACTAACTGGGTTTTTCCATGCTTACTAGTATATTTAGTTGAGTCTATTAAATCAACGAATAAATAGTTTTGGAATTCTGTTGGTTTTGATTGGGCTAATTTAAATGGGCCATCAAATACCAAAGCATATTCTCCCCCAAGTTTTGTGAAAGCAATTCCTGGGAAATTTCCTAAACTTTGCCTGTATTTTATTGACCTTTCAATTGAAGCGGCACCAGTCATTCCCACTGCAGATATTACTTCAATACCGCGTTCAAGACCAATACCTATTAATTCAATAGCCACTCTAATTGCATCGTTTTTACTTAACATCTTTGCAACGAGTTCAGTTGAGCTTTTTTCGACAATTTGTCCTTTTTCATTTTCAATAATTTTGACAAAAATATTAATTAGATTAGATGGATTTGGAAGCTCAATGTAAAAGTAACGGTCACTACCCATGATAATGTTACTTACAAGAGCATATTCTTCAATTTTATCGTCTGCCTGTTTTATTTCATAAAAATTAAAATCTTTAGGGATATTTTCAGCACCGATATCCCTTATTAAATTATTTTTAATACTTTCTGATGAAATTTGAGCTTTTTCTATTTCAAATAAGATTGTTTGAGTATAATTAAATAATTCCACATACTCATTTTCAATTGAATTAGTTGGGTAAAATTTAGTCCCCACACTAATTGGAGTAAGCTTAGTGGTTAGCTTAATAATTGCTTTAGATAAGCTACTAACCATCCAGTTTTCCTCCTTTCTCTAATTCTATTTCAAATTCACCAGGACGTTCTAAAAGCATATCTGGTTTAACTGAAACAAATGGAAACTTCCAAGAACCTAATCTGCCTGCAATTGTACTTGCAATATTTCTTGAATTTTTCTTAATGAATACTTCATCATGGGCACTGACACGAATTAATACATTATATGGAGCGTGTTCAGTTACTTCATCTGCCAATAAAATATTCAATTCAAAAGTTCCTGGTTTAGTGAATAAATCATTACGAACAGCAATCAATGGCTTTTTCTCAAGACCTAACCTGTCAGCCACAGTTACAGAAATATTACCTGCATTCTTTACAGCCAATTTATAGTCTTTTGGATGAACAAGTACAAAAATAACATACGGGGCTGCTATTTCAACATCATCAACCATATCGACGATTTTATTAAACATAGGTATTTTTGAGAATATGTTTTCTACTTTTGAGTTTATATTATTCTCGTCATCGATTCTGATAATTGCTTGTTTTGCAATGTTTAAAGGAGAAATTTCTAATCCTTCCTTACCTGTGTAAACATCCCATTTCCTGAAATTTAATTGTTTGATAATCTCATCAGAGATGTGCTGCAATATATTTTTATCATGCTTTGGCTTTTTTGGTCTGCCAAATGTGAGTCTACCATCTTTAATCATGAATGGGATTCTGAATGAATTAATGTTTTTAAATTCAGCAGCATAATCTCTGAACTTATCATTGGATAAAATTTTAGCTTTTTCATTGTAAGCTATTTCTAAAATAAAATGATCAGCGTCATTACCTGGTGGAACTTCTTCAACATTATCATTATCTAAAAGCTTTTCGAATTCTGCTTTATTATCAATTTCATGACGAAGTGATGCATCTGCAATAATAACAAATTCATCTTCACTTTCTTCTAAAGCTTTAACAGCAGCTAAAATATTTGCCATTTGAGGCTTGGAGTCTGCATTTTTCACATGATGTGCAACATTAGAAGCATCTACAACCACTTTCATAATATCACCTGAAAAATAATCTAATATAATATTAATTTAATCATTTATATATTTAACTAAACCAAATATTTAATATTTTCTTTGATATTTGCCGAATAAAAATTTCTCTCCACCCACATTGTTTAAAAATATCTCAATTTCTTTATCATCAATTATATAAACATTGTAGGAGTTTCTATTTTTTCCCCTTAATTTTTTAGAGCAAAGAGAACCTGCGTTAACAATTACTGTATTGTTAATTTTCCAAATATTCGGAACATGCTTATGACCAGATAATACTAAATCAACCTCATGGGTCGTTATTGTTTTTAAAACATCCCCTGCATCAGATAATACATTCCTTTCACGTCCAGTTTCCGGTATTGAAATAATATGATGGTGAAGGGCAACTATTGAAAATCTCTCATCAATGACACAATTATCCAGTTGATGTTCCATCCATAAATGCTGAGGCAAACCAATATACCCTCTATCTTCATCAGGAGAACTGCTATCAAGACCTATAACTGTAAAATCCCCATCTTTCGTTAGTTTCCAACTTCGCTCACCGACTAAATCTTCAAAGCTTTGATTACCTAAATTACGAGAATCATGGTTTCCTGGAACTGCAAATAATGGAGATTCAAACATGTCTAAATACTTAATGGCTTGTTTATATTCCCTATAATAACCATTATCAGTTATATCACCAGTTAAAATAATCATATCTGGTTGCAACTTATTGATTTCACTTACAGCCTCCATGAAAACTTCTTCATCAAAAGAGTTTTCACTTACATGTAAATCTGAAATGTGAGCAATAATTGTCATATTATCTTATTGGTTTAATTTCATGATAGCTTCTGCAAGATCTCCTTTACAGTCTTCTAAAGCTTGTCTGGCTTCATCAGCTGAAACATTTGCTTGGTTAGCTACCATTTCAATATCTTCTTCAGGAATTTCAATTTCATAATCAAGCTCAACTTCACGTGCTTTACCATCAACTTGGTAAGTTTCCTGACCCATTACATTCATAAGACTTACACTAGGTTCATCAATAATCAATTCTTTATCTTCAAAACGGATGATAACTTCAGTAACACCATGGAGTTCTTCCATTTTCATACCCATTTTTTTCATTTGTCTTTCCATTTGTTTCATTTGTTTTTTATTCATTCCAGGCATCATAATAATATCCTCAAAAATAATTTAATTCATTTATAATTATATTATTTATATTATTAAAATATATTTATGAAAAAAATAATTAAAAGAGTTAAACTCTTATAAATTAGTTTTAATTAAATATCCCACATATATTCCCAAATAAACAGCACATGGAATTAAAAGGACTGAAATAAATGAGAAAACCAAAGTCGATAAACTTATTTTAGAATCTAACCTGTTAAAAAAGCCATTTGATTCACCACCCAATTTGGTTTCACATTCAAAACAGAACCCCCTATCATGGATAATAGTTCCACATTTAGGACAAATTTTTTCTACCATATTATCCACTCCAATCTTTAAATCCATAATTTCATTTAAATTTTTTGATTAACTCTTTTTCTTTTTTAAATAGTCCCATAAGATATTTAGTAGAATAGTGATAATTAATAATTTAAAATTTAGGATATTTATTTTGATTTAAAAAAAAAATAGCGCATATTAAAAATAGAAAATTAAATATGAATAGAAATAATTATTTAATAATATGACAAAACGTTGCAAGTGGGTTGAAGGAAAAGAAGAAATCTATATCAAATACCATGATGAAGAGTGGGGAGTAGCAAAATACGATGATGATATTCTATTTGAAATGCTTGTTTTAGAATCTTTTCAAGCAGGATTATCCTGGATTACAATACTTAAAAAACGTGCAAACTTTAGGGATGCTTTTGATAACTTTAATTTAGATAAAGTAATGAATTATGATGAAAATAAAGTTGAAGAACTACTTCAAAACGAAAAAATCATACGGCATAGAGGCAAAATAGAAGCGGCCATAAATAATGCTCAGATATTTAAAGAAATTCAAAGTGAATACGGCACCTTTTCGAATTATATCTGGGGATTCACTGATGGCAAAATAATAAAAGCAGAATATAAAACAAAATCTGACTTATCTGATAAAATAGCTAAAGATTTAAAGAAAAAAGGAATGAAATTTGTAGGCTCTACCATAATTTACTCATATTTGGAATCAATTGGCATTATTGATAACCATGAAAAAGACTGTTTCTTGTTTAAAAAATAAGTGAATGTAAGAAAATATTATAACTATTCTTCTAATAGAATTATGTTTTTAGGATCCGCTTTTAGATACTTGGGAAGCTCAAATTCATGCTCATGGATTTGTTTATCATATTTCCACCACAAGCCATTAGCCAAGGTTATTTCCCATTCAAAAGGCATTTCTAAGATTGTTGAATTTTTTGTATCAAAGGAATTGACATCATTCTTTTCAGCGGCAGAAAAATCATGAGCCCTTATCCCAATATGAGTGATATTGGGTGAAATTTTTTCAGATACTTCAAATACAAGACCCCACTCTAAAGATTTGAGATGATAGTCATCTATAATTTCAACTTTAGAAATGTTTTTACAACCGGTGAGTCTTGCAACTTCAACTTTTCCTGGATTCTCAAATATTTCATAGGTATCTCCCTTTGCTATGATTTTACCCTGATCCAATACTATAAGTTCATCACAAAACTGGAATGCTTCATCACGGTCATGAGTAACCATAATAGAAAATCCGTCAAAATCTTTTAGTGAATTAGAAAGTTCAATACGCAATTGCTCTTTTAAAAAAGTATCCATAGCACTAAACGGTTCATCCAACAATATAACGTCAGGATTATAAACTAATATACGAGCTAAAGCTACTCTTTGCTGTTGACCCCCAGATAATTGTCTAGGATATCTTTTTTCCAATCCCTCCAAATGAAAACGCTTAATCATATCAGATACAATTTTTTCATCATGATCTTTAGGTAAACCACATGCAACATTTTCTTCAACAGTCATATTAGGAAATAAAGCATAATTTTGGAATAGATAACCTACATTTCTTTTTTGAGGTTTTAAATTAATTTTTTTACTAGAATCATAATAAACAGTTTCTTCACCAGTGCTTAAACTTACAACACCATTATCTGGAGTTACAATACCTGCAATTGATTTTAAGGTCATACTTTTACCACAACCGGAAGGACCAAGAATGCCTAAACGTCCTTTTTTCAATTCAAAATTGACTTCAAGGTCAAATTCTTTAAGTTCCTTTTGAATATCCACTTTTAAAGATTTGTTACTCATAATCCTCCCTCTAAGATATAATGTAAAACTGATTAGATAAAAATGTTTTTGTTAAATCAATAGGTAAATTATCTCCATTGTTTTTCCTTACGTATAGCAACATAATCCATGATAAAAATAGCTATAAACGATATAATAACAATAACTATTACATAATAAGAAGCTTCCCCCATATTACCTCCGGCAACTTCAGAATAAACTGCCATAGGGAGAGTTCTAGTTTGTCCTGCAATATTACCCGCAAGCATAGCTGTAGCACCAAATTCGCCTAAACCCCTGGCATAAGCAAGAATTCCACCACTAATAATTCCAGGTAATGCATTTGTAAATAAAATTTTCCAGAAAATTTTCCATTCTGACATACCTAATGTACGGCCAGCATCTAATAAATTAGAATCAACTTGTTCAAATGCTCCTCTAGCGGAACGATACATTAAAGGGAAAGACATTACAACTGCCGCAATGACAGTTGCAGACCATGAAAAAGGTATTTGCACGGCGAAAAAGTCTAAAAAAAACTTTCCTATTGGTCCTCTAACACCAAAAATATACAATAAAAAGAATCCTACTACAGTAGGAGGCAATACTATTGGAAGTGTAAAAATACCATCAAGTACGCTTTTTATCGTATCATTTTTAATCTTAACAATACCCCAAGCAACAATCAAACCAAAAAAAAAGGTTATGAAAATTGATAAACTTGCAGTTTTCATTGAAATGAAAATCGGGGACCAATCTACCATGTCTTTCCTCCTTAATACATTTTTTTACTTTTCATAGAAAATATGTAACACATAATCTACTTGTGGATAGTGAAACCATATTCTTCAAATACTTTTTGAGCCTCTGGAGATTTTAAGAACTCATAGAATAATTTTGCACCCTCATTATGTGTACCATTAGTCATAGCAATAGGATAAATGACTGAGGTATTTAAAGAACCGGCAGGTGCTTCACAAATTACTTTAACTCCATTATTAGACAAAGCATCAGTAGAGTATACAATACCACAAGCGGCAGAACCTTGGGCAACTTGGTTTAATACTTCAGTTACATCACTACCATAAGATAATTTAGATTGGATTTTATCCCAAATACCAAGGTTGGTTAATATTTCTTTTGCATATTGTCCTGCAGGTACAGAACCTGGATCACCAATAGCAATAGTGCCGTTTACTTTTTCTAAGTCATCAAATGAGGTAATATTTAGAGTTGAATTCTTAGGTACAATTAAAACAACCTTATTTTCTAAAACTTGGACATTAGTTGAATTATTAACATAACCCTCACTTGCTAATTTGTTCATCTGTTTATTGGAAGCAGAAACAAATATATCTACATTCAGACCATTTTCAATTTGAGATTGTAACTTACCACTTGAAGCATAAGTAGGAACAATCTTTACACCAGGATATTTCTGATTAAACATAGGAATTAACTTGTCATCAAAAACATTTTTTAAACTAGCTGCAGCAGCAACATTGACTTCCTGGCCGTCTAAATTACTGTTTTTGTTTAATGAGCCGGAAGCCCATAAACCTACGGCAACAACAGCCACAATTACTATAACTGCAATGATTATTTTTTTTGTGTCCATAATTAATACACCTTTCAAAATATATACCACTAATAGATATCAAACAATTTAATTATAATATTAATACCTTTTAGTAAATAAATATTTGATTTTCATTGACATATAAATCTTTTCATAACGATGTCAAATCTATTAAAAGTAATTCCAGAAATATCTTTATTTTTTATATATTTTATGATAAGAAAATTTATTTTTAGCTTAATACCCTTAAAAAATGACTTATTTCTAATTTTTACATTTAATTATAACTTTA
>JAILDN010000022.1 GCA_024689425.1 Methanobrevibacter sp. | reverse complement strand
AATAAAACTTTTAATGGATGAATTTATCGATGGAAATAATGTTAATCGTTATATTGTATTGCCCGGTCTAAGGGGTGTTGGAAAAACAACAATTCTATTTCAGGCATATGACTATCTATTGAATCAAAAAAATATCAATCCCGAACAGATACTGTATTTTTCATGTGAAGAGCTAAATAAAATAGAGGACTGTGATATCTATGATACAGTTAAATATTATCTGAAGACATTCCATAACTCATCACTGCAGACTCTCAACGAAAAGATATTCCTATTAATCGATGAATCACACTTTGACAAGGACTGGTCGATTTCAGGTAAACTAATCAATGATAAATCAAAAAACATTTTCATGATTTTTACAGGTTCATCAGCAATAAATCTCGAGTATAATGCTGAGGCCGCAAGAAGAATGATAAGATACCCGATAACACCATTAAATTATTCACAACACCTGAAATTAAAATACAATTATCAAACCGACATTTCCATGGATTTAGTGGACTTGTTGTTCAATGGCAATGTTGATGCAGCAATCATAAAAGAAAATCAGATAAATCGTGATTTATTGAATTTAAAGAAGTATAATTCTATGGATTGGGATAACTATTTTAAATTCGGCGGATTTCCATCTGTGATGCATGATACCAATCACAGAAATGCATCAAAAAAATTGTACTATTCGGTTGAAACTGTAGTGACAAAAGATCTGGGAGCAATGAACAACCTAACGGCCAATACGCAAACCAATGCATTAAGGTTGATGAAATTTTTAGCAGAAAAATATCCGGGTGACATATCACAAAATGCACTTGCAAATAAAATCAAAACATCGGCTGGAAGTGTAAATACAATAATGGACTTGCTTGAAAAGACTCATTTAATATTTCACACAGAACCCTATGCCGGTGCAAATGCAAGAGCAAAAAAATCATGGCAATACTATTTTGCAACCCCAAGCATAATGCATGCAATTAATCTCAAATTCGGATTTTCATCTATAAAATTGAGCGAATATGAAGGGATATTGCTTGAAACATTAGTCGGATCGAACCTCGTCAACCTGAAAAATAGTGAAAGATTCTTTGATTTTGGCATATTTTATGACACATATAAAGTGAAAAAGCAGCGTGTTGACTTTATAATAAAAAAAGATTTTGATGAGGTAATTCCAATAGAAGTTGGGCATGGCAATAAAGGTACCAGTCAAATCAATGATGCGATAAGAAGATATAAAGCTCCCCACGGAATTGTTATATCAGATACAACAAAAACTATTGAAAAAGTTGATAATGTAATATTCGTGCCAATAAAAACTTTTTCATTAATGTAAAATATTGAAATTTGGGAAGTATAATTTATTTCCTAATTTTATTTTTAGACATAATTGTGGGGTTTTTTAAGTATTATAAAATCAATAATTATTAGTGTAGGAGCTAAAAGTACATTATATTTTGTATAGTATACGGGCAAAATCCATTGTAAATAATTTGAGCGTTATTTAATTTATTAACGATTAATATTGAGTTTTTTCTTTATTAGCTTAATATTACTTATTTTATTATTTTATTAGGAGTAATATGTTCACATTTTTAAAAAATAAGTCTTTTTTTTTAAGGAATTAATTTTCTCTTTTTTAGCAGGTATTTATATTTTGTATAGTTTTTTTCTGTATATTGACTTTATATTGGGTGAGGAGTAATATTTATATAATAGTTATGAATATATATTCATAATACCTGAAGACACATTTTGGGGGAGAGTTATGGTAAGGCCTAAGAGAATGAGAAGAGTGGTTACATGTCATAGGCATGAGTTGAAAAAAAATCTAAATCCCATTGAACTGTCTGTGGACGAGTTCGAAGCAATCAGATTTAAAGATTATCATGATATTAAGCAAACGGAATCTGCTGAGTTCATGGGGATTTCACAATCAACATTTCACAGGATTCTAAATTCTGCAAGAAATAAGCTCGCTACATCTCTAATTGAAGGCAGACCAATAGTTATTGTCAAAGGTGATACGATGATTGATCCAAATAAATATTTGTGCGAAGATTGTGGGTTTCAATGGTCAAATCCAGAAAAGGAATATGAAGAATGTCCTGACTGCAAATCAACAAACATTCGCAAATTAAACGCAAATAACAGAAGAAAACAAATGTCAAATGACACATGCAGTTGCCCTAATTGCGGTTACACAGAACCAAAAATCAGGGGAGTTCCATGCAGAACCAAAACATGCCCTGAATGCGGTTCACCACTTCAGGGAAGAGGATTATGCAATATTTAAAAGATGGAGATGATTTAAATGGCTGATAATTTAGAATATGTCTGTAAAGAATGCGGTTTCAATTGGATAACATTGAATGGCGAACACGAAATGTGTCCAAAATG
>JAILDN010000100.1 GCA_024689425.1 Methanobrevibacter sp. | reverse complement strand
GGAAGTGTCATGGTTTGATATAAAGTTAGTTATTTATATTAAGATAATAAAAATTGTATATTATATATGATTAGATATTTTAATAATTCTTGAAGGTGGTAATATTATTAATGAAAAAGAACTTATTCCTGATGAAAAAGTTATGAAGGATATATCTTTACAGGATAATACAGAAAATGTTTTAATGAGTATAGATGAGATTTGGTTTTTAAAAAAACTATTGGAGGATGCTAATCCGAAAAAAATTGTTGAAATTGGGATATCTGCTGGTGGAACTACGGTTAATTTGTTAAAATGGAAGGATAAAAGTACTGAATTGTTTTCGATTGATGTTGCTACTCAATGGCACAGAGATCCTACGAAATTATCTGGATTTATGGCTGATGAAGTGGATGTGAAAGATAATTTTAAGTTATATAGGGGATATGATTATTTGGATGTGTGTGAAGAGATTGGGGGAGATATTGATTTTATTATAATTGATACTACTCATGTTCTTCCAGGTGAAATTTTAACATTTATTGCAGCATTACCTTATTTAAAAGATGGTTGTGTTGTTGTTCTTCATGATATTCATTTAAATATGAGGTATTTCGGAACTAATAAATTTGATCCATATAATATTGGGGCTTATTGTACTGGAATATTGCATGGGGGTGTATGTTCTAGTGAGAAATATGTTTTAAAATCAGATATGATGTCTAATATTGGGGCTTTTGTTGTTGATAAGTCTACAAGAGATAATATTAAGGATGTTTTTCATCTTCTTTGCACTACATGGTATAGTTTTCCTGATGAGTTAAATTGGGAGGGATATAGTAATTTTGTTGCTGAAAATTATTCGGAGGATTGTAAGAATTTATTTAATTCTTGTTTAGAATACCAATCTATTTATTTTAATTATTTGGAGGATATTAATAGTAAGATTGAAAAATTGAATGAGGATAATGTTTCTGAAGATGATTGTATTAAATATGATAAAGGTATTATTTCTTATTTTTCTGATATTTGGAGTTTAAGTAATGTTCAACTTATTAGGCGGAATGATTATACTGTGCTTACAAAAGAAAATAAGGATTATAGTTTTAAAGCATTTACACATATTCCGGATATTTGTACAATTGAGTTTGAAGTATTTCAGGTGGATGGTATACCTTCAGCATTCTTTGCATATTTTGGAAATGAGAAGAATGAGTTGTTTGGAGGTTTTAGTATTAACCATTGTAAAGGGACATTGAAAAGATGGGTTAATGTTAGAATAGATGTAAGTCCATCAAAATATGTTATAACAAATAAAAATACTGGAGAATCTACTACACGAACATTTGATAATAATGAGGTTTCAAAATTTTTCTTTAGGACTACAAGAGATATCACGACTATATATTTCAGAAACTTTAAAGTTTATTAAAATATTTTTAGATTTTGATAGTTATTTTTTGGTAATCGGTTAGTTGGGGTTTCTAAGAGTTTTTTTGGAAGAAAGTTGATTCAGGGTATTGGATGATATTTTGGGGTAATTATTATGGATCCGAATTTTGAAGAGTTATTAAGTAAGTATGGTACTGGTAGAATTGATATAAAAAATTATGGGACAAGTAATAATAAAATTGATATATTAGAAAATAGTGATTTGGATTCTCGAATAGAGCTTCCTGGTTGGTTTAATGGGGGTGATGGTGAAGGTGTTAAGCTTGAAAGTTCTAAGGGGGTTCTGGATTTAAAAATTAAATGTATTAATGATGGTGTGTTAAAGATTTTTCTTAGAAGTCCTGATATTAGGGATAGAAAACATCAGAAGTTTCCAATTTATATTGATTATACGAATTTTTCTGTTAATGAAAGTACGATTTTTGATGAGAATAAGTTAGTCACGGCTTTTCAACCTTTTGTGTTTACTAAAAATGTTTATGATTCTGAGGTAGTTAAGATTCATATTCAGTGGTTGCCTTTTAATTCTGCTAGTGAATTTAATGTAATTAAGTCTCATGATGTTATTCAGGCTCTTAGTGAAAAGTTGGCTTTAAGGGAAAAGCAGCTTAAATCTATTCAACAATTATCTGCTTCTACTTTTGGTTTTACTGTGTTGGATGGTAGGTTGACGTATAGGAATATTAATGGTATGAATCAACTTAGTGTTTTAGATGATTTTGATGGGTTTTGTGATAATTATTGGTTTACAAAGTTTCTTAAACATAAATTTCCAGATGAAGATTTTAAGATTAATTTTTTTGGGGTCTTTTATGCGCATAATAACCTTGCTTATCCTATGGAGGGGAAGAAAGTATTATATTCCATGGAAGATTTAAATTATAGGTTCCTTGAAATGAAGTATTATTTTGATAAATATGCTTTGGATTATGTGGATCTTGCAATGGGTTATGATATTGTGGATGATCCTAAATATTTGAGATTTCCGTTTTGGTTTTTAAGGCATATATCTCCTGAATCAACTGAAGAGGATATTGAAAAGAAAGTAGAAAGTTGGAATTCTACGAGTTATAAAAAGTTCAAAGATGTAACTGTAATCGCATCTCATGATTGGGGTGGAACAAGGACTTTAATAGATAATGATATTAATAAATTTGTGAATGTATTATATGCTGGAAGGTGGAAAAATAATACTTCAGAATTGTTGCAGAAGTATGATAATTATAAGCATGGTTTTTTAAAACAGTTCAAGTTTAATATTTGTTCTGAGAATCTTTTAGCTGATGCTTATGTAACTGAGAAGATATTTGATGCTATTGAATGTGATTGTATTCCTTTATATGCTGGTGGTGGAAATTATCTTGAACCTGAGGTGATTAATCCTAAGGCCATTATTCGGTGGGATGGTGAAGAGGAATGGGGCTGTGATCCTGATGTATTAAAAAATGCTCGTCTTGGTATTTATACTAAATATCCGGTTAAATGGGTTGCGAATGATGATAGGAATGCTGATTCTGTGGAATTGTTTAAGAATCTTTTGACTGATAAAAAAACGTATGATGAGTTTAAAGATCAGGATGTAATTTTGAATTCTGGTGTTAGGTTTATCATAAAGAAATTAAATGATTTAGAAAAGCATTTTGAAAGGATTATTTATAGTTAGTTGAATTTTTTTCGGGTAATTTAACTATATTCTCATAAAATTAAGAAAAAATATGATGAGTTTCTACAAAGATTATTAATA
>JAILDN010000072.1 GCA_024689425.1 Methanobrevibacter sp. | reverse complement strand
TAAATATAAATCTCACACTTATTTTATCATAAAATCATTGTTTTTAACATCCAGTCAAATGTACGATTACTTAAAAGAAATTCGAATGAGACATACTCATGCCTCTATTATTCTTATTGGAAGCCATATTAACTATGAAGAAATTTTCAAAAATCATTATCGTGTGTTTGGGGTAATTGACACGACAGCTAATAAATCATTTAAATTTATTCGAGATCAAGTTCATTATTACCTAAGTTCACTTTACGATCCAAATAATTACTAGAGGTGTTACTAATTATTTTAACAAATGTTTCTAGTCTTCTCACCTTGTACTCATATAAGTCTATCAACTCTGTTAGAGATTGCTGTGAACGGGAAATCTCTTTCTCAACTTGTTCCAGTTTTATAGCCGCAGTGATCAGCCATCAAGCGAATAGTAGATAAAGATTTTAAAAACCAGAATGTTGCTTTTATTCTTCGAAAATGATAAAATTGTAGTATAAAATCAACAAAAAGAGGTTAACATGTCCAACAAAGCGAAGCTGCTTAACTATTTAGAAAATCATAATGGCCTAATTACATATAAAGATTGTAAGAAACTAGATGTTCCAACAATTTATCTGACAAGACTTGAAAACGAAGGACTTATCTTCCGAGTTGAAAAAGGGATTTTTCTATCCTCTGCTAATGACAATTATGATGAATACTTCTTCTTTCAATACCGATTTACTAAAACTATTTTTTCTCACGTTTCTGCACTCTATCTACAGGGACTGACGGATGAGATTCCTCAGTATTTTGAAATAACAATTCCTAGAGGCTATCGCTTCCAAAACACACCAGCCAATCTATCCATTCATGTAGTTCCTAAAAAGTTTTCTGATATTGGAATTATAACTGTTGAGACACCCATGGGAAATCAAGTTCAGGTTTATGATTTTGAGCGTACTCTGTGTGATTTTATTAGGAATCGAGAGAACATTGATTCTGAGCTCTTTGTCAAAACGCTAAAGAAATATGGCACCTATCCTAAAAAAGATCTCGCAAAACTCTATGAATACGCTAAGAAAATGAATATTCTTGAAAAAATCAAACGCACAATGGAGATTCTAGTATGAATAAGGCAAAATTAACAGCACTCTGTCATAAAATTTCAAAACAAACTGGCTTAAGTTTTAATTCAGTTATGACATACTATTTTTTAGAACAGATTTTAAAGAAGTTAAGTCAAAGTCCTTATTCAGACCACTATATTTTTAAAGGTGGATTTCTTCTTTCAAATGTCATTGGCGTTGAATCTCGTAGTACTGTTGATATTGACTTTCTTTTTCATAGACTAACGCTGACAGAAGGGATTATTCAAAGCCAGTTGCTGGAAATTTTAGAAGATTCGAATGGCGAAATTACGTTTACTGTTCAATCTATCACAGCTATAAAAGAAAGTGATGAGTATGGGGGGTATCGAGCAACCATTTTGTGTCAACTAGAAAATATTAAACAGCTCATCCATTTAGATATTGCGACTGGAGATATTGTGACTCCTCAACCTATAACATACGACTATAAAGCCATTTTTGATAGTAAAAATTTTCCCATCACGGCTTATACCATTGAGACTATTTTAGCCGAAAAATTACAAACCATTTATTCAAGAAACTTTTTGAATAGCCGAAGTAAAGATTTTTATGATGTTTATATCCTTTCAAAGTTAAAGAAAAACGAGATTGATTTTTCACAATTAAAAATTGCTTGCCAAAGAACCTTTTCATATCGCGAAACAGAACTGGATTTTAGCAAAATCATTGCCTTGCTGGAAACATTCAAAACAGATTCCATTCAACAGCAACAATGGCAAAATTATTCTAAAAAATATAGTTATAGTAAAGATATTTCTTTTTTAGATATATTAGAAGAAATCATTACATTGTTGAAATGTATGGAGGCTTAGGAAAATTTTTTAATAAAAAACGAGAGCGAGTGTCATAAAATAATGTTTTTAACAGAATAAAAAAAGTAAAAAGGCACCGTTTGGTACCTTAGATTTCCGGATGAAAATAATG
>JAILDN010000053.1 GCA_024689425.1 Methanobrevibacter sp. | reverse complement strand
AGATTTAACTTTTATGATTGATACATTTGTAAATGCTAAAAAAATAGTCTTTATTAATGATGTAGTTTATAATTTCCGTCTAAGAACTGGAGATAATTCATCAACAAGCTTATCAAAAGGTATGCATTATTTAAATGGATTAATTGATGGTTATTTATATACAATTAAAGTATTGGAAAAAAATAATGCTTGCAAATACTATGATACTATTTTTAATCAACATTTATCCGTTTGGCTAAGTGATGTTGCATTAAGTGAAACAATTTCTTTAGAAGATAAAAAAACATTGGTTGAAAAATCAATCCCATTATTTAAAAAATTAAAAAATATTGAACCTTACCCAGAAAATAATGCCATTAAAAGTATAATTAATCAGATAGTGGCGGGAAATCTAGATGAGGCATATATGCAAATGGGAGATTACCAATTATTTACAAACAGAATTCATGATTTAGAAGTTGAACTAAACCAAAAAACAGCACAGGTAGCTAATTTACAAACTACAAAAGGCTGGTTCAAATATAAAATTAAAAATATTAAACAACGGTTAAAAAATTAATCATTTACTAATTCTTTAAAAATGCAGTCCCATTGGTTTACACGAGATTTTAAGCTATAATTTTTAAGTAAATCGTCCCGTGCATTATTTAACATTGTTTCTCTTAAACTTGGATTTTCAATTAATGAAGATAATTTATTAATCCATTCTTCTTCATTACTAGCTAAATATCCTGTAACACCATCTTCAATGGTTTCATTATAAATGCTAATGTTACTTGCAACAACAGGAATGCCTAAGGCGGAAAATTCAATATATTTCAACTCACTTTTACATTTATTGAAATTATTGTCGGCTAATGGAATAATACCAATGTCCCAATCCGAATTATAATTTAACCAATCATAAAAAGCA
This sequence comes from Methanobrevibacter sp., assembly GCA_024689425.1. GTDB lineage: Archaea > Methanobacteriota > Methanobacteria > Methanobacteriales > Methanobacteriaceae > Methanocatella. The sequence continues at coordinate 4,225 of JAILDN010000053.1, read as the reverse complement.
GGCAATGACATTGGATAATAAGGTACCTTCCTAACATTAAACCAATCAACGCTGTCATCAATGGAAGCCCCTGCTATCTCAAAAATAACATGAATCCCTTTTTTTGAAAATATATCCTTTAATCTTAAAATTACATTATGAATAAGCTCCAAATCATTATCGTGGGTTAATGTTCCGAAATATCCAATTTTAATAAAGTCGTTTCCTCTAAAAGTAAATGGCCTTAATGGAAGTGCATCTTCAACATAATAATTCCTTATAATCTCAACATTTTCAAGGTCTAATTTATTAAAGCGTTTCTTTAACTCATTAGTGCTTACAACTAATTTATCAGAATTTTTAACGAGTTTTAAAATATTATCGAAATTGCCTAAAATATAAGAGTATGAAGGATTTTCAGGACTGATATCCAAGAAATCATCATCACTTTCATAAATAACTTTAATATTATGCTTTTTAGCTTTCTTTAAAAGATGAATAGAATAAGGATTAATCCTTTGAATAACAATCACGTCAAAAATATGGGCATTTATCATATTACCAATATCAATCAATGGCATTATTTCTTGACCATAAATGAAGAAATGATAATCGTCGCTTTCGGATAATTTAGAAAATGGGGTGTGGATCCTAATGTAAGGGCAAGCATTCATATTTGCAAAATTATCCTCTAAAAAAACGCCGACTTTAATCGTGTCTGTTTTAAATTCTTTATGTGAAACAATATAGTCTATTAAAACATTAGAATCAGTTATATACCTATTATTCTTTAATTCTGTTTCAATACGATTTTTTGCAAAGTTATCTAACTGCAAACTGATATTTTCATTTAAATTAGTTATAAAATTAGGATATTTTCTATTAATTCTTAATTTATCATTAAACCCATGATTAATATAATGAAGAACAGGATCTTGGTCTTTAACATCATTTACAGCAATATAGTAATATAAATCAAAAATAGGATTAATATATTTAATTTTATCATCTATTGAATCAGATTTTGAGCCATGTTCGATGAAATGCAAAATAGCATTAGGACTTGGATGCATTTGATTATATTTTGCTTCATCTAAAAGACCCAGATTCTTAATAGCATTATATTCACTAGCTCCAGCAAATCCATCGGATTTAGAACCTTTTACCTTACGTGCTAAATCACCGGCGACTCTTAATGGCTTTGTTACTTTTAAGGAATTTGAATTGATAAATTCATTGTATTCATTTTGCAGAAATCCTATTCTCCCGGCAGTGTCTATCCTATAGCCTGCCATTCCCTTAACATCATTGACAAGTAAATATAATTCCTCTCTAGATAACTCGATTGTATCTCCCAATTCCATATTTTCTACATCTACACCGATTTTAGCTCTCAAGTTATCACTTGTAATAGGTGTTGTTAGAATTACATTATGGTGATAATTTTGACCTTCCTTAGCCCAGTATTCATTATCCCAATAATAAATATTGCTTACAGAAGGGTGAAAATCATTTTTCCAGGATACGTATGCAAAACTGAGTTGATCTTGATTGGTAAATTTAATATTTTCATCCCACCAGTCTTCCATTACTTTAACAACTTCGGGATGATTATGTTGTCTAAACAAAGCCCCCATAACGCCTAAGCCGTAATGTTCTGGAAATCCTTGTGAACGATAATATTCAACTTGCTCTTCCATTACGGCTCTTGGATAACGTGGAATAATTTTAGAAGCATCATATTCTTCATAAACACAATCTCTTTCAGTGTGAACAACAACCAACATGTTTGAATTGGCTTTAATGTTCTTGTAAATATATTCTCTAATACTTCCTTTAATTTTAAAGGTCCCGTCTAACCAAAAACTGTATTTATAGTCTTTTAAGTATTTGTGAGGCAATAATTTATACTGTTTTGCTTTTCTATTGTTATCTAAAATAGATTCGTCCATAGGAATAATTTTCCACAAATCTGACTTTAAATTAGGATTATCAGTGAAACAGACATAATCACAATTTTCATCAATGACATCAGGATCTTTTAAAGTATCATAATCCCCTGTAAATGCAGTATAAATAACCAACTTGTTATTTTTAATATCTTCAATGGTTTCTTCGCTGGATTCTGTTGAATGATTAAATAATGGTCTATTAATATGCTCTTGTGAAACTTCCATATATGTTTCATAAATCTCATCATAACCCATAATATCACAAATACCTATCTTCAATTATATTAAATAATTTATCTGCATAATTTTCCTGTTTTTCTAAACAAATGTCATATCTTGAATCTTCATTATTAGAAATTAATACTTTAATTAAGTTTAGCCTTGAAACGGCCTTATCAACATCATAATTTTCATTGTTGGAGATTAAAATATCACAATCCTCGCCAATATCGAAATTATTTAAGTTAGGAATTATTCTTACATTAAACCCCTTATTATTTAAATCTTTAGATAATTCTGAAATAAATTCATTGTTTTTTGAGATTATAGTAACGTCAAGTTTTTTATCGGTGAAAAAGTGATTTTGATTAATCTTATCTTTTAGCATTTCTTTAAATATATAAGTTCCCCATTTGTCATAGAAATGCATTATATTTTCATAATTAAGCCTATTTTTTTCATCTTCATCTTCAACACGTGTAGCTGATTCATGATGGAATAATAAAGCAAATGGATTATAAATTGACTTATAATTATTTTGATATAATCTGAACGCAAAATCAATATCCTCATAACCATAGAAATAGTTCTCATCAAGGCCTCCTAATTCCACATAAACATCTTTAGGAACTAAAAGACAAGCCGCAGTATTTGAAATTACTTCCTTTTGATGGTTTACATCACTTGAAAATATTAAAGTTGAAAACATTTTATCATGATAAGGCCCATAAATATAGGGGGTTCGCTCTTCCCTGAATTTTACGCCTGCATGTTGTATAGTATAGGATTTTCCTTGATTTTCCATGTCTTCATAATATGGAAATATTAATTTTGCCCCAACAGATCCAACATCATTGTTATTCAACATACATCCAACAAGTTCATTCAGCCATCCGTAAGTCGGCTCAATATCGTTATTTAATAATAACAAATATTCACCGTTAGCTATTTTAACAGCATCATTATTTCCCTTTGAAAAACTGACATTCTCTGAATTTTCAATGACAGTTATTGGTAAATCTAGAGAATATAAATATTCAACTGATTCGTCGCAAGATGCATTATCAACAACTATTATTTCGTAATTGGAATAGTTGGTTTTTTCATCAAAATCCTTAAATAACCTTTGTAAGTGTCCAAGACCATTTCTATTAAGGATAATGATTGAAACTAATGGTTCTGTGTCAAATTCATAATTAGATAAAAATGATTTATTTGTGTCTATGATTTTCTGTCTTCTTAAACCGAAAGGACTTTTATCCATAGTAAAACCAGAATTTTCATTATCGATATAATGAATAAGCGGATTTAAATTATTTTTTTCTATTTCCGGATATTCCTGTAAATATCTAACTAAATTAAAAGTAGGAGATGGGAACTTGTTTTCACGAGCACCGTAAAATAAATAATGAAGCAAAGGATCCATTCCTGCTTTTTCAACATGCGGATAAGCTTTTAAGTAATAACTTTTATCGAACAAACCAGATTCCATTATTTTATCATAGCTTTCTTGATAAAGTCTGGCTTTTTTAACATTGAATTTTGATTTTATTAGGAAATCCTTAAAAGTTACCATAATAACACACTACAAGAATTTAAATCTACTTTTCTTAGTTTTTTGATTAATTTCATTACTTTTATTTATTTTCTCATTTAATAAGTTAACTATATCATTTTTATTCAAAAATATTAAATCAAAATCAATAGTTAATTTGTCATCAAATTTAGCTTCAAAGATATAATAAGGGTCCAAATTAGTGAATAATTGGTATTCGTCTGAAATTGAGTTATCACAGTTTGCACCAGTGACATTTATATTATTTAGTTTAGATTTTATGAAATCTCCTTCTAACGGATCAAAACGTAAATTAAGAATATTGGAGAAATTAGATAAATCAAAAACTAATTTATTATTTAATGCTGGAACATACTCTATTAAAATCTTATCTTGTTCATTAAAACCGTTTCCAATGTCAATATATAAACTAGCCTGAGATTTTACTTTATTTAATCTATTAAAATACTTATATTTGGCTAAAAATGTCTTTGAATCCCATTTTGAAAGGTTTAAAATA
>JAILDN010000052.1 GCA_024689425.1 Methanobrevibacter sp. | reverse complement strand
AAATAATTTAAAAAAATAATTTGCAAATTTAAAATTATCAAAAATAAAATTAAAGAAAAATTATTAAAAAAATAAATAAAACAATTAAAAAATGATTAAGTAAAATATGAGTTATGAACTAAACTCTTTTTTAATCTTTTTAATTGTAAATCTCGCATAGGTAAAGTTTAAAATAGATGCAATAACCCTACCAATAGCAAGTCCCATCCAAATACCTGTTAAACCAAATCCTAATAGAATTCCGAAGATATAAGTACAACTAACAGTGAAAATAACTTCCCTTATGATTGTCCAGGCCAAACTGGTAGTTCCCCTTCCAATTCCCTGATATAAGAAACTTGAAGGCATACCAATACCAACCAATAACAAACCGAATGAAGCAATACGCAAGAAATTCGTAATTTCTGGAATCAAAGGTGCAGTTTCTGGAGTATATGCAAAAATCAAAGACAGCTGTGGAGCAAATACAACAAGAATAAAAGTCATTGCAACTCCAAACAACATTGCGAACTTAGTACCGTATATGTGAGTTCTTGACAGATAATCTCCATTTCTTGCTCCAAAAGCACTTCCCGAAACTGCTGCAACAGCACTTCCTATAGCTGTAAGGGGCATTATTGCAAATAAATACAATCTTTGTCCTGATGTAAATGCTGCAATACCATATTCTCCGGCAATTGAAGAAATAAATATCAGATATACACTCATAGCAAGAGACATCATAAGCATATCCAGTGAAGCTGGAATACCTACCTTTAAAATGTCAACAAATATTTTTGAATCGAATTTGAATCCTTTAAAAGTAACATGAGCATAAGTATCCTTTTTAATTAAAATCCAGTACATTATAACAAATGCTGAAGCAAATGAACTGACTATGGTAGCAAGAGAAGCTCCGGCGGAACCTAAATTCAAAACATAAATGAAGAGCGGATCCAAAATGAAATTAAGAAGTACTGATACTATCATTGCATACATTGCTCTTTTCATATCTCCTTCGCCACGAAGAACACCGCTTCCACCATTAGCAAACATGAAAGCGAATAAACCTAAAAATAAAGGAGTTCCGTATTTTATTCCTTCAGCCAATGATTGGCCACTAGCACCGAATGTTATAAGCAAAGGTTTTTGAATTAAAATAAAGACTATTGTTAAAATAACGGATGCGACCAAAAATATTAAAAGTGAATGTGTTGCAGCGCTGTTTGCCCTTTCGTGGTCTCTTGCACCAACTGCACGACTGATACTGCTGGTTGCCCCACTACCAAGCCCCACGCTGAAACCATTTAAAATCATGAATATCGGTGTTACAAAACCAATTCCTGCAATAGCTGCCTGACCCAATCCTGCAACCCAGATACCATCGACAATATTATAAGATGCCGTTAAAAGCATTGAAATCATAATTGGAATAGCTAATTTCCTTACAGCTATTTCCGGTTCCCCTCTCATTAATTCAACGTTATCATTCGCCATAAAACTCCCCGTTTATAAATCTTTAAGTATCTCTCCACTTTTACGAGCGATATTTCTTATCTTTTGAATTGTTTCCTCATCCAACTCAGAAACACCCACCTTATCGTTCCATTCATTTAGTTCATTGATTTTTAAAACCGCCAGCCTATCTCCTTTTTCAGTGGTATTTAGAATATATTTGCGCCTGTTAGTATCATCAACTTCCCTAATGATATATCCTTCATCCTCTAAAGTTCTTAAGTGCTTAGCAATGGTTCCTTTACTTTGACCAAACAAACTTGCCAGATCGTCCTGTGAAAGATTCTTATTCTTGTAGATTTGCATTAGATATTTACTTTCATGAATCATACCTATATTATTCGGATTTTTCATCACATAATCCAGCTTATTTTTGTAAATATGATGGGCTAATGCAAAAAAAGGCATTAAATCAAATATATCTTCATTATCATCAGTTTTCATTATACCTATTTTATGCATTTAATATTATATAAATGTTTTTTAAAAAACAGTTCATTGATGAACAATATAAGAAGATTACTTCAGAATTCTTTTTGACAAAAGAACTTCCCCCAAAAAGCCCGATTAATATGTAATGCGAACATATTCAATAAATAAATTTTTCAAATAATGAAAATAGCTCCGGAGACCTCCAAATCAATGCGCAAACAATCAAAATAAAAATTGACGCTATTGCAAAGTTTTTATAATAATCCCTCTGAGAAAATGGAGCAAATAATTTAACTCCTGCAGGTGTAAATGCATCCAGAACGCTATGTGAAAACAATCCCAGGAATACTGAAAAAATTATTTCAAAACAGGATAAATCGAATGTCTGTAAAAATACGACTGAAACAAAAAATATTGGAAGGAATATGGGCAGTAATTTTTTATTTAAAAATAAAAAGCTCAATAACGCTATTAATATTGCCATCAAATAATTATTGGGAAGAACAGTTACATTAATGACTATCTCTTGAGCCCAAATAAGAATTAATGAAACAGTTGCAGCCAATACTATTATTCCAGGGATAGAATGAGTAAAGCTCCTATGTTCGGAAAAATAAAAAATTACACCTAAAAACACTATTATTAATCCAATAAAATAAGGTAATTTTAGGATATATAGTGAAATGAAAACTAATAATCCCAAAATAATTATCTTATAGACATTCTCTTTTCTAACTTTATGATCAAAATCAGGCATATTTGCACCGATGATAGCTAAAGCAATTATCAGAGGATTAAAGGAATATAATAAAGCTAAAACCAATGCAAATAAAGAGTGTCCCTTGTAAGAAGACAATTAAATCACCTTAATGATATTTAATACTTATTTAAAATATGTAAATAGTGGTAGCATTTGATAAGTAATCAAAATCCAAAATAAGTTAAAAAACACTTCATTTGCTCTAAAGATTTCTCAAAACTTCCTTTTCCAACAGATGCAAATGGAGATACAACTTCACAGGTAACAGCCGGAATTCCCCTTAAATTACATACATCCTCAATTGCTCCCTTATAAGATGAACCTGCCACATCAAAACTTATAACTTCACTTCCAACCTCCTCAGAAATATACTGGGCAATCAGATAGCTTTCAGGAGAGGGATTTTTGGATGAAAATACTGATTCAAAACCCGGGTTGCTATTGTAAGCAGTTGAGTGAAAATCACCTACAAAATCTATTTTAAGCTCATCAATAGCCTGAATAATCATATTGCTTAAAGAGTTTGTAATATGGGCGGACCGGTTTAAATCAAGAGAATTGAATGTTCTTTCATTGTTCATTGTTGATTTTGGAGAGGCAAATGGTATAACATAAATTGTATTGTTTAAATCCATTTCGCTCAATTCATTCAATAATGTAAGATTAGCCAGCTGCGGAGCCAATTCGTTTCCATGAATTCCAGATAAAACGAGTATCCTCTTTCCACAATCTCCGAATTTAAAAATGGGAGTTCCATAAATAGAGGATTGTAATACAAACTTAGTAAAAGGAGTTAATTCAATTTTTTCAAAAAGGTTTTTGTTTTTTGAAATGTAACCCCTTGATAAAAAAGAAACATAAGTCATTTCTACATTATCAAAATCATCAACCATATCGAAATCCATATTTATTAATTAAATCAAAGTCTTATTTATTATTTTATTTGAGTGATGTAGTTGAAAAAATATATTAAAAGGCTGATTAAATTAGTTAATTTTGAGCGAGAAGCCGAAATTGAGTTAATGGTATCAGAAATAGAACATATGTCCGGTGAAAAAAGGGAAAAATTAGGACGTGCCATTAACAAAGTAAAAGGAAAATATCTGGGTAAGGAACTGGGCTTAAATATCGTTCAATTCGGAAGATCAAAAACAATAGATACTGAAATCAGCGTTGGAGATATGGTCTTAGTAAGTACTGGAAATCCTCTGAGAAGTGATTTGACAGGTACGGTTACTGAAAAGGGAGCAAGATTCATTAAAGTCGCCTTTGACAATAGAGTTCCCAGATGGGCTTTAAAGAAAAAGGTCAGACTAGATTTATATGCAAATGACATTACTTTTAGAAGAATGGAAGACAATTTAAAGCATTTGAGCTTAAGGGGGAAAAATGCTCTGGAGTATAGTCTAAATAAAAGAGACCCGAAAGCAAATAAAGACAACATTTACATTGACTACATTGATAAATCACTGAATAAATCTCAAAAATCAGCTGTTAAAAACTGTTTAACAACTCAAAATTTCTTTTTAATACATGGTCCTTTCGGAACCGGTAAAACAAGAACCTTAGTTGAGCTGATATCACAGGAAGTAAGGCAAAACCACAAAGTCCTGGCAACTGGTGAAAGCAATGCTGCAGTGGACAATATTGTAGAAAGACTTGTTTTAAATGAAAAATTAAAAATAACTAGATTAGGCCATCCACAAAGAGTATCCAAAGACAATATCACATATACTTTAGCATATAAAGTTGAAAAGCATTCCCTAAACGATAAAATAAAAAGAATCCATAAAAAGATTGATAAATTGGTTGAAAAAAGAAGCGGCTTTACAAAACCTACACCACAATACAGACGCGGTTTTAGTGACCATGATATCTTATATAATGCATCTAAAGGAAAAGGCGGACGGGGAATCAGTGCTGAGAAAATGAAATCAATGGCCAACTGGTTAGATTATAATTTGGAAATCGATGAAATGCATGATGAAATTAAAAGAATTGAAAACAAAATGATTAAAGACATTATCGAAGACAGTGATGTCATTCTATCAACAAATTCATCAGCCGCTCTCGACAGCATTTCACAAACCAAATTCGATGTAGTTATTGTTGATGAAGCCTCACAGGCCACAATTCCGAGTGTTTTAATCCCAATAGCTAAAGCCCGCCGGTTTATCTTAGCTGGAGACCATAAACAACTCCCGCCAACGATTATCAGTAATCATGCTCAGGATTTACAGAATACATTATTTGAATCCCTAATCGAGAAATATCCTCATAAATCACAGTTATTGAATGTTCAATATCGTATGAATAAATCACTGATGGAGTTTCCAAACTCCGAATTCTACAATAATAATTTGAAAAGTGACACAAGTGTTAATAATATCACTTTAAAAGACATTTCAAATGTTGAAGACGATGATGCACTGCTCTTTGTCGATACATGCGATGTTGAAAACCATGAAAAGCACTTGAAAGATTCGAAATCCATTGTCAATCATGTTGAAGCAAGAATTGCACTTAAATTTGCAAATGATTATGTAAATGCAGGCATTGATGAAAAAGATATTGGAATCATTAGTCCTTATGCAGATCAGGTGAAATTAATTAGCGAAAAAACAGATATTGAAGTTAAAACCGTTGATGGCTTTCAGGGCCGTGAAAAAGAAATCATTATTATTTCAACAGTCAGAAGTAATGAATATGGCCAAATTGGTTTTTTAAAGGATTTAAGGCGATTAAATGTTGCAATTACTCGTGCTAAAAGAAAACTGATTATTATTGGAAACAGCGACACTTTAAAATCCGACCCGACATATGAGAGATTAATTGATTTTGTTGATGAAAAGAATTTGAGAGTAAAAATTTAGGTATACCTAAACTTTATATATTATAAAAACCCAATAATTAATTAGAGCAAGAAAGAGCAAACACAACTTTCAAACTCTAACTCTTAATTGGGAGTTAAGTTTTAAATCCCATATAACTTTCCAACCTCAATTATAGTCCCAATTAAGAGTTCTCTTCTGTCAAAACTTTTTTTAAAAATATCAAATAATAATATATACTATTACTAATATAATTAAAAAGTGATAATTCATTTTTATAAATAATTAATGGTGATTAAATGGACAAAGTAGTCTTAGCATTCAGTGGTGGATTAGATACCTCTGTTTGTGTAAAATTATTAGAAGAAAAATATGATGTGGAAGTAATAACCGCTTGTGTAGATGTAGGACAAGGCGAAGAAGAAATAAAAAAAGCTGAAGATATGGCTGCTAAAATAGGGCCTGGAAAACACTACACAATTGACGCAAAGGAAGAATTTGCAAACGAATATATTGCAAGAGGAATTAAAGCAAATGCAGAATATGAAGGATACCCATTAAGTACTGCACTTGCAAGACCATTAATAGCTCAAAAAATCATTGAAGTGGCTGAAAAAGAAGGTGCAACTGCTATTGCACACGGTTGTACCGGAAAAGGAAATGACCAATTCAGATTTGAAGCAGTAATCCTTGCAATGTCTGATTTAGACATCATCGCACCAATCAGAGAATTAAACTTAACAAGAACCGAAGAACAGGCTTATGCTGAAGAAAAAGGAATCAAATTGAATTACGATAAAATTTACAGTATTGATGAAAACATTTGGGGAAGATCCATTGAAGGAGGAAACCTTGAAGATCCTGCAAACGAACCTCCGGAAGACATTTATGAATGGACTGCATCATGGGAAGATGCAAAGGCAGAACCTCAAAAAGTAACCATTGAATTTGAAGAAGGTATTCCTGTTGCTATCGATGGCGAAATGATGCCGTTAATTGATTTGATTAAAAAAGCAAATGAAATCGCCGGTTCACATGGAATTGGAAGAGTAGACACAATTGAAAACAGAATGATTGGTCTTAAAAGTAGGGAAAACTATGAAGTTCCTGGAGCAAAACTGTTAATTGCTGCTCACCAGGCTTTAGAAGAATTGGTTTTAACTACAGACGAATTAAGATTTGCTGAATACATGTCTACACTCTATTCTGACTTAGTATACAGAGCATTATGGCAAGAACCTTTAAGAGAAGACATAGACCAAGCTATTGACAACATGCAACAAAGGGTCAGCGGCGAAGTAACAATGAAACTCTTTAAAGGATCAATTCAACCATTAGTTAGAAAATCACCTTTCAGCTTACACAGTATCGAACAAATCACCTTTGAAGACAAAGATACCGACCAAAGAGAAGTTGAAGGTATGATTAAATACCACGGTTTGCAAGCTGCAAACTATCAAAAATTAAACAGATAGCTTTACGCTATCCTTTTACTATTTTTTACTGCTTCTGAGAAATATTCATTGAAAAAACTTTTATTCAGTGAGAACAGTTTACTGAAATCAGAATCTAAAATGTACATGCTACAATAATCATCTTTATCTCTTATTCCCCTACCATAAGCTTGCATTATTGCCATTACAGCCTGATAATAATACCATTTTTCATCTAGGGATTTTCTATATTTCACCTGTTCGTTTAATTGAGGAAAAGGAACTTTAAATAGTATTTGGAACCTACATAAATCTCCCTTAAAGTCAACTCCATCTTTAATAGAAGCACCTATAAGAATAGATTTTTCTTCACCATTACGGCTAAACTCATTTAAAACTTCATTCCGCGTCTCTCCACCAACAAAATAGAAATTATATCCTTTTAAATTGTCCATAATCCAAAATGCTTGTTCATTACTTGAGGTATGGATAACTCCATTTTCATTAGAATGTCTTTCAATTATCTTTTTAATAGCATCAAGTGCTTTATTATTTTTCCAATTAGGAATTCCCTTTCTTTTTCCGCTCATGCTCCCAACATACATTCTGTAAATTGGCCTATTTTCTAATTTAAAAGGACTTTTTTCATAAATATAATAAGTATTCAAGGGATTGATATTATTCCATTCACAAAATTTATTCATATCTCCTAGAGTTCCTGTCAGAAATATTCGGGTATTTCCCATGCTCAGTAAATTCTGAGTCGCATCGGAAACAGAATAAGGTTTAAATTCGGCTGAAATGTCCATTTTATTTTCTAAAATTTGTTTATAATCAGGCAAATCAATGATTAAATCACCACTGCTTACGCCATGTTTAATTCTGTTAAAATCCTGCAAATCCTTTTCCAATATTTGTTTTTCCATATAATCAAAATTCGAATATTCGGAAGGATTATTTTCAAATTCATCTAAAGAAACTTGAACATCTTTCTTATCTTCTCCAGTAATTTCATTAATATTTTTAACACAGGATTTAGTTAATTCTTCACACACTTCAACCCAATAATCCGCATTACTTTTAATATAATTAAAAGACTTTTCTCCATCCATATAATCTTTAAATATGTCAATACCAAATTTAGTTGAAATATATTCTCTATTAAGAGCAAAAGATGATAAATGCAATATTTTACTTTCCAAATTATGTGCTTCATCTAAAATAAGTAATTCTCTAGGTTCCATTGCTTGATTAGAAACACCAACATGATATAAAAAATCATAATTCGTGATGACATTATCTGAATCTTTAGCTTTCCTAAAAGCAGTGTAAAATGCACAATTCCTACATTTCCCCAAATTATATTCTGCCTTTATACAAAAGTCACAAGTCCCTTTATAATTACATTTATAATTGCCTTTTCCCTTAATTTCAACGAGCATATCTCCAAAATCATGCAGATATTGTTCTTGAAGTTGCTTTGTCATTGTTAAAATGTAGGAGTCTTCATACATATTAGCAAGGGTTGTGGCGATTGCAGATTTCCCGATTCCAGTTCCCGCTTCCAGAATGATGTTTTTATATCCCTCACCAATGGCATGGTTAATTTTATTGATTAATATAATCTGGCTGTTTCTAGGAGCATATCCATCCAAAGACCAATGAATCATCCAATCTAGATTTGAATTAGTATTTTCATTATCCTTTTTCAACTTCATCACAACTTTGTCACAATCATATTATACTTTATAGAAAACATTATTAAAACTTTATTATTAACTAATAAGAAATATTATAGCAATATGTCAAAAATTACACAATTACAAGAAATAATTGACTCTTCAAATAACATAGTCTTTTTTGGAGGTGCGGGCGTATCGACCGAAAGTGGCATTCCAGATTTTAGAAGTGCTGATGGGATATACAGCAAAACGCCAGAAGAATTAGTATCCCATACATATTATCTAGAACACACAGAGGAATTCTTTGAGTTTTACAAGGAAAATCTAATTTTTAAGGATGCAAAACCAAATCCTGCACATTATAAACTAGCCGAACTCGAAAAAGAAGGTAAACTAAAAGCAGTTATTACACAAAACATTGATGGATTGCACCAAAAAGCAGGCAGTAAAAATGTTTTAGAGCTTCATGGAAGTGTTCATAGGAACTACTGCCAAGTCTGTGATAAAAGCTATGATTTAGACTATATTTTATCTTCAGAAGGAATTCCAAAATGCAAATGTGGAGGCATAATAAAGCCAGATGTTGTTCTCTATGAAGAGCCTTTAAACAATGCAATTCTAAATTTCTCCATTAATTACATTCAAAATGCTGAAACTTTAATTATTGGAGGCACTTCACTAGTAGTTTATCCTGCGGCAGGTTTGATTAATTATTTCAATGGGAAAAATTTGGTTTTGATTAATAAAAGTGAAACTCCTTATGATAATATAGCAAGCTTAGTGATTAATGATGCTATTGGTGAAACATTATCTAAAATCCGATAAATCAAAATCAATGAATTCTGGAATAAGTTTAATGCCAGTTAATTGATTATCGCAGCGATAAACAAGTATTTCAACACCATTTTCATGAGCCTCATTCAATGTTTCAGCAAATGTTGGATCATTATCCCAATTTGGTCTAAATGAATCTCCTAACGGATGCTGGATTAGGAAGAATACAACACATCTGAAACCATCTTTTTTTAATTTTATTAATTCTTTTAGGTGTTTTGTTCCCCTTTCAGTTGGAGCATCTGGAAAACGAGCTTCTGTACCTACAACTAAAGTTACTCCTTTAACTTCTACAAAACAAGGCTCTTCTAAAAAGGTCATTCCACAACAGTCATCAACTTCATTTGCCAAGTATATATCAATGCGAGAATTGCCGACTGTCTTTTCTCTTTGATGATAATCATAGCCATTAAGTTCCTTTATTTGACCATTTTTAATTGCATCGAATACTATGCTATTTGCTTCTTGAGAATAAATTGATACAAGTTCACCACGATTTTCAACGAAATGTAGGCTAAATTTAGTTTTTCTTTTAGGATTATTAGAAGGTTCCAGCCAAACAACAGCATCTTCAACAAGCAATTCCTTACAGCGCCCCGTGTTAGGCACATGAGCTATTTCAATATTGCCATTGACTTCCACTTCAGCTATGAAACGATTTGGCCTATTTTTAAAAATTCCCTTAACATAATCCATCTTTAATCACATTTCCGATAAATGAAACTAATTGACTTGCTGAATAACCATACCCATATTCATCATAGGCCTTATCTCCTGCAAGACCATTAATAAATACTCCAAGACATGCTGCATCAAAGGGATTTAAATTTTGAGATAATAAGGAAGCAATAATTCCTGTTAAAGCATCCCCAGTTCCCCCAACAGTCATTCCAGCATTGCCCGAATGATTAATTCTAAATTTATTTCCAGATAAAATTAAATCATTTTCGCCTTTAACTACAACAGTTCCTAAAATAGCTTTTGTAGTTTGTTGGAAATTTGATATATTATCATTTACCTGATTGAAATCATAAGTATCCAACTCTAATTTAAGATTACTTTCAAAGAATAGATTAAATTCCGCCAAATGAGGAGTCAATACGATATTTTCTTTATTTTTTATTAATGAAATATCTACTTGTTTTAACCCATCAGCATCTAAAACAATTGGTTTTTTGATTTTAGTGACCAATACATTGAATAATTTTGAAGTTTCCTCATTAATAGCTGACCCAGGACCTAAAACAACAGCATCCACCTTTTCAACCAATTCTAAAATATCACCTAAATTATCAAGTGATAAATAATCTCCTTCCAAAGATTTAACAATCAAATCAGGAGAAGCAGATTTAACGGCAGTTGCCGCACTTTCTGGAGTTGCAATATAAACTAAATCAGCTCCAGTTCCGAATCCAGCCATCCCTGCAATCGCAGGTGCTCCATGATAATCACTACTGCCTCCGACAATCAATAAAGATCCGTTATTTCCTTTATGGGATGAATTATCTCTTTTCTGTAGTCTTAAAAAGTCACCATAATTAATGAAATACTCTGCTTCCAAAGGTATTCCAATATCTGCAGTAACTAACCCTCCAACGAGTTCTTCATCAGCACCCCTGACTCCAGTTTTTATCTTATGAAAACTAATTGTATAATCAGGAATAACTGCAATATCTGCAATTTCTCCAGTTAACGGATCCATACCGGACGGTACATCGATACTAATTTTAATTCCTTCAGATTCATTGATGATTTCAATGGCTCTTTTGATGTTTTCCTGAAGATTTCCCTTAATACCCGTACCCAAGAGGCCATCAACAATGATTGAATCATTTTCATCAATATTACAATTATTAATGTCTTCTAAAGTTTTTAAATTGTGAATCGTTAATCTAGATAATCTTGGTTTCATATTTTTTAGGATTTCATAATTTGTTTTGGCTTCTTTTGAATGGATATTCTCTTTTAACATGAAAATGTCAACATCATAACCCCTATTTAACAGGTAACGTGCTGCAACAAATGCATCACCCCCATTTCCACCGGAACCTGTAAACATTAAGACTTTAACAGGTTTGGCGAATGTAAAAACAGCTATTTTTGCTACTTCTTCACCTAATGACTTTCCCGCAGCTTCCATCAAACATAATCTTGATAATCCTAAATATTCACAATTTGCATCCGTAACCATCATATCTATTGGGTCCATAAAAACCACCATAAAATTAATTTAATACATTCAAATATAAATATACATATCTTAATTAAAAGGAAAAATCCTATGAGAAAAATAACATTTAGACTATTAATGAGATTGCCTACAAAACTTATAACAAACGGTTTACTTTCAATTATATTATTATTTGCATATGGAATTATAGGTTCTCATTTTATTATGGGCCTGAATATAATCGATTCAATATATTATTCCGTGATTACCATGGCAACGGTAGGATATGGAGATTATACGCCAGTTACTGGAATCCAAAAAATATTTGCAACCACATTGGCATTGGGCGGAGTTGCATTACTTGCTTATGTATTTAATACTATTTTAACAAATTTCAAGGAAAGAATGGGCAAATATTCAAGAGGAGCTAGAAAAATGAAAAAAATAAAACAAATGGATGATTATTATATCCTTTGTGGTTACGGAAGAGTAGGAAAAGTAGTTTATGATGAACTTAGCCATAGACAACAAAATGTAATAATTTTTGAAAAAAACGAAGAATTATGTGAAAATATACGAGAAAATAGCTCTACAGTTGTTCTTAATAAAGATGCGACAGAAGACAACTTAATAGCCAAATTAGCTGCTGAAAAGTGTAAAAGTGTAATCATCAGTACTGGTGATGATGTAACAAACTTATTTATCGTTTTAACAATCAGAGAAATTAATCCTAATGCATGGATTGTATCCAGAGTAAGTAAATCCGAGAATTTCTCTCGTCTCAAAAACGCAGGTGCAGACAAGCTTGTTTCTCCTGAATTGATTGGTGGAAAAGATTTATATCTGGAATCTGCCAAACCCCACCTCTTAAGATTAACAGTTAAACATAGCCCCGATGAGATACTTGATGAGTTTAAAATAATTAGTAAACATGGCTGTACATTAGAAAACATTGACTATCACATCCCAGGAATTGAAACACCATTAAGCAGGGACATACACACAATGAACATTGAAGATGGAAAACATTATAAGAAATATTTGGACCATAATAAGGAAGCTAAAGCTGCCTTAAATAATTTATACGCCAGTGTTAACAATATTCATTCACATTGGATTTCTGGACCTAATAGGTCAATTCTCAAGGATTTAGTGAAAGATTTAGAAAAACAAGAGACAATCCTTGGAAAAAACATGACAGATAAAGAAATAATGGAAATAACTAAAAAAAATAAGTAAATAGAGAGTAAAACTCTCTAGAATAATTCTTGTAAGTGAATTTGGTAAGGACCTAAACTTCCGCCGTAGTTACCTGCACCGATTTCAATAACACCAGGAACTTGGCAAGCAGCTTCAATACCTGCTTTCATAGCAGCTTTGACGGATTCTTCATCCACACCATCAATAACAATTTCCATGTTTCCGAATACGTTTTCTGGTAATTCAGTTTCTACTTGATCTTTTAAAGTTACACATTCTTTTTCGTTGGTAGATGCGCTCATGAAAGAGTATTTGGAACCTGTTTTAGAACCAGAAGCAACCATACCTCCGGAGAAAGGAGTAATTACGCCAGCAACAGCGTGAATAGCATCAACAGCAGCTTCAGCAGCAACAATAGAAGTCATTTGACTGTCAGCCATGATGAAGAAGTTTCCACCAGCAACACCGTCTTTATATCCCATTTCATCTTCCACTAAGAATTCACCAGACATAATAGGAATCACATGCATTTTTTTGCCATTTACATCTTTTTCAGTTTCAAATCCGTCACCGAAAAATTTGAGTTGTTTTCCGGTTGGGAATGCTTCTTCACTTTCAAGAGCATTAAATGCTGCTGCAGTAGGAGCGGTTAAAACACATTGACCAATTCTATCCATAATTTGGCCACCTAAAGCTTTTTTAGACATGTGACAAATCATAATTGCATAACCAGGTCTTCCATCTGGAGATTCAGTTGGAGGAACATATTGGTCAATACCTGCTTCTGCAGGACATCCGATAACTGAAGTAGCAAATCCTGTAGCTTCAGTAGCTGCAATCTTAGCTAAATGTTTAGTAGCAGCAGTAATAATTAATCTAGATACTTTAATTCCAAAACCTTCAGCAAAGGTATCTTGTATTTTTACACCATTAATTTCCATTTTTTCACCATTACTTGAACTACTCAACCCATATAAGTTGAGGATTCTTACTTCACGGGCCGTACACTCTTTTGAGCATAGAATTACCGTGCTATCCCCTTCTTTCGAAGGTTCAGACTATAGTTTAATTTATTTTTTAACTTTGTTATCGTTGAAAATTTGAATTAAACATATTATTGTCATTTTTTATTATGTTTCCTTAATTATTTAAATCATATCATTGAGCATTTGATAAATAATATGCTCCCCCATTTTATGCAAATCATCCCTGACTTACAGAAGTCAAATATTCTTGCACTATAGATAAATTTTCTATTTAATGTGAAATATTGATTAAAAAAACTGATATGGGGCCAGAATTCACTATTAGAACAATAAAAACAATACTTAGACGACAAACAACATCATAGGATTTTAATTGATAAATGTACTTACCATATTAAAATTATTCTTCATCACTTTTCTCAGGCAGCTCTTCTACGTCAGAACTAAATGAGATTTTATCTAAAGCGGATGAACCATAATGAGGTAAAATTACCAAACCTAAAATTGTAGCCATCCAAAATGAAATTAATCTTTCAATTACAGTAGCTGCTGCTGAAATTGATGTAGATACACCTGCAACAGCATAAAAAGCAATCATTATACCATCGACTGCCCCCAAACCTCCTGGAAGTAGCGGAATCATACCTACAAGAGAGGCTATAATAAATACCTCAGCAATTATAATTGGACTGATATTAGCTCCAAATGCTAAGAATACAACATAAACCCTAAAAATCTCAAATATCCAAACTATAAAGGATAATGGAAGTGCATAATACAATACATTTTTATTATGTATTACAAGATTCATAGTATCTTGAAAACCTTTAATTACTTTGTGAATTTTTCCTTCAAATTCGTCAGAGTTTTTCTTATAAAATCTCCTGGACAATCCAACAATCCACCCATCAACTTTTTTTCCAAACTTCGGATTGATAGACATGTAAACTATTAAAAGTAAAATTGCAACAATAACTATTACGGCCAGAACCATTACGACAATCAGCCATAAATCAAGATTAAAATAAAAAGTAGCTCCAATAATAGTGATAATAGCTAAAACAATGAAAGGAAAAGTATCTAAAGCCCTATCGGCAACAACTGCTGCAAAAGTCTCTTCCATAGGATAATTTTCTTCACGAGCTAATATATATGCCCTTACAGGCTCTCCCCCACCCCTTCCAGATGGAGTAATATTATTAACTGCAAGACCCACTAAAGTCATAGGCAATAATTTAAAGACTCCTGTATTAATATCCGCAATGTTATTAAGTATTTTCCACCTCAAAGTGTATAAATAATATGTAAATATCTGCATTACTATGGCAACACCAATTAAAGCTAAATTAGCTAATTTTAATGCATCAAAAACCTTATCAATTCCTACAAACCATAGCATAACTAACAATATTAAAATACTGAATGCGAAAAATAATAGGGTTTTCTTATCCATGATTCTTCCTCTAAAATTATATTATAATGTTATTACTTAAAAATTTATATATATATTTGTTCAAATTTTATTAGTGTATATTATTTTTTAGGGGTTTGTCGAATGAGGTATATAAATAGAACCGACTTGATGATTGTAGCCAGAAACTCTGGTAAACTTATGGTCGGTATTGGAATAATGGGTTTAATTCCAATCATTGTCGATTTAATATACTTCGAATTTAATGCACTTTATTTTATTATTCCCTCCTTGATATCAATGGGGATTGGTTTTATTTGTATTAAAGGACTGGACAAATACTCCTCCAATAAACTGCGTTTAAAACATGGGATGATTATCTCATCAATTGCGTGGATATGGGCCTGCATTATCTGTGCAGCCATAATGTCCTTAACTAGCGGTGCAAATATTATCGATTGTGCTTTTGAAAGTATGTCTGCTTTAACTGGAAGTGGAATTACTATATTCAGTGATGTAGAAAGCTTACCCCAAAGCATTCTATTTTTCAGAGCATTACAACAATGGGTTGGCGGTCTTGGAGTTGTTGTTATGATTATTGGGATTTTAACAAAACCCGGAACTGCATCATCTAAATTATACAAATCAGAAGCTCGTGAAGAACGTATTAAACCATCCATAAAAGCCACACTTAAACAAACCATCAAAATTTATCTAATTTATACCGTTGCAGGAATAATATTATATTTGCTTGCAGGAATGCCTCTTTTTGACTCTGTCTGTACAACATTCAGCATTATTTCAACTGGAGGCATGAGTATTAAAAACGCAAACATTGGATTTTACCATAACGATTTAATTTACTTCATTACAATTATCTTAATGATACTTGGAGCAACAAGCTTTTTGGTTCACTATAAGGTTATTAAGACAAGAGGAAAATCATTGGTGCGTGATTTGCAGTTTAAGGTTATGATTTGTTTAATTGCTATTTCAACTGTTGTTTTATTCTTTGTTTCAAAGATTGTTCCAATAGAATTGTTATTTACTGTAGTATCCGCTATGACAACAACAGGCGCATCGGTCCAGGGAACTGCAGTAATGTCAACCTGGCCATCATTTGTAATCATCGTTTTAATGGCATTGATGACCATTGGAGGTTCAAGCGGATCAACAGTGGGTGCACTCAAATTATTGCGTATTATAACATTTTTTAAAGGAACCTACAAACATATTCGTGAAATATTGTCTCCTGAAGGTAGAGTAATCCCCCTTCAAATATCCGGCCAAAAGATTCCAGAAAAAGCCGTTTCTCAAAGTGGAAACTATATAACTCTCTATATGATTTGTATTCTGATAACCTGGTTATTATTCTGTCTGTTTGGTCATGACCCATTTAAAAGTTTATTTGATACGATGTCAATACAAGGTAACGTTGGTTTAGGGCTTGGAGAAATCTCATCTTCACTTGAAACGCCATTAAAAGTCATAAGTATGTTTAATATGTGGACTGGAAGATTAGAAATATATCCTGTATTAATTACATTTAGAGCTATTTTTGAAATATTCAAAAGATAAGATTTATAAGTTTTAAAAATACAATATTCATTATTTAACATGAGGGTGATTATATGTATGTTATTATAATGGGTATGGGACGTGTAGGATTATCCCTTGCAAACTTATTAATCGATGATGGATATGATATTACATTAATTGACGATAATGAAGCATTATGCAACGAAGCAGCCGCTGAACTTGATGCATTAGTTATCTGTGGAAACGGAACTAACTCCAAATTACTTGAAGAAGCAAATATTGAAGATGCAGATTTCTTTATTGCAACAACAGGTAACGACGAAGCAAACTTATTATCATGCATTCTCGTTAGAAAATATGATGTTCCAAATATCATTGCTCGTGTAAGTAATCCTGACCATGAAGAAGCATTTAAAGCTGTTGGAATTGATAATGTAATTAGCCCTGAAATAACAGCTGCCGGATTTTTAGAAAAATTAGTAACTAGACCAAACGTTGCAGATTTAATCTCCCTTGGTGAAGGAGATGCAGAAATCTTAGATATGACAATAACAAACGATAAAATAGTTGGAAAACGTATAAAAGACATATCTCCAACTAAAGATTTTATTATAATAGCTACATATCCTAATGGAAAATTAGTAATCCCGCAAGAAGACAATATTCTTGCACGTGGCGAAAAGGTTTCCGTTTTAGTTAAAAGGGGATCTTTTTCAAAGGTATCTAAAAAACTTGAATAATTTTAGAACTGGGAATATGACACTTTAATGTGTTGTGACCCATTTCCTTCAACTATTGGTCCATGACCTGGAAATAAATTAATTACATCTAATTTTGTTAATTTCAAAACAGATTCTTTTAAATCGCCCCAATCACCACCAATATCTGTTCTTCCAACACCCCCGTGTGAAAAGACAGTATCTCCAGAAATTAAATTAACACCATCCCATAGACAGATTCCACCACTAGTGTGGCCTGGGGTGTGAATTACTTCAAAACCTCTAATTTTATCTCCGTTTTCCAATTCAATATCAACTCTTGAATTGTTAATATTATCAAAACCAAAAGCAGTCCCTGCTGTTCCTAATGTATCTTCATTTCTAATAGGAATTGCATCTAGCCTATGAACGGCAATTTCTGCATCTTCAAAAAAGTGATTACCTCCAATATGGTCAAAATGACAATGTGTATTCACAACTAAAGAAATATCTTCACGTTTAACACCATGTTTTTCAAGCTGTGAAATTAAATAATCTTCATTAGTGCCTGTTCCAGTGTCAACTAACATATCACCAATCAAATAACAATTGGAATCCATATTATAACCCGGAATAAAAATAATATTATTAGAACTCATAAAAATATATATTATAAAAAGTAGTAAAAAAAGTTTAATGTAAAAATGGGGTCACAGGGATTTGAACCCCGATCCTGGGATGTCTCTTGTCTCAGTACTCCAATTGATCATCACAACAAGTACTGTTCAGTTACGCGTATAGTTCTTCAAAGACAACTGGAGTCCCAGATGATGCCTGGTTACACTATAACCCCACATAACATACTATAAGTATTATATTTTAATTAGTATATAAAGTTTTTGTTAAAATTTCATTTGCTTATCTATTCCAGCGATTTCATCGATTTCTAAGCCTTTTTCAAGTATATAATCTTTTTCAATTTTATAATTACCATTTCTTGTTCGCTCAGCGTTTTCTGGCTCTAAAAATAACCATTTTTTATATTTAAATTTAACACCAATATACGCTTTAGCACCAAATATTTTAGAAAATTCCAATAGTGCATCAATTTGCGGCTCTTCAATGTAAACTTTATCTTTAGTTGTTGTTTTAACTTCAATAGCCAAATACACTTTGCCGTTTCCAGCAACAACATCAGGCAATGGTCTTTTTGTAGCTCCTCCAGAAGCTGGAGCCCTCATAGCTGCAAAATTTCTGTCCCAAAGCTTGTGAACTAAATCTCTTTCTTCAGCAGACCCTTTCTTAGCCAAAATAACACCAAAAAAATAGTTTATAAATGGGGCCGGGGCCGAGATTCGAACCCGAGTCCCGGGATCCACAGTCCCGGAGGATGACCGCCTACCCTACCCCGGCATTGAATATGATAAAAATAAAAAAATTGTTAGATGCGGGAGCAGGGATTTGAACCCTGGTAGACCTGCGTCAACAGGTCCTAAGCCTGTCCCCTTTGGCCTCTCGGGCACCCCCGCTTATGAAACGAAAGTGATACTTAGAAACCATTAAAAATCTTAACAAGTTTTTTAAATGCTCCGGCCGGGATTCGAACCCGAGTCTTCGGCTCGAAAGGCCGAAATGATTGGCCGGACTACACCACCGGAGCAAATGACAATGAAAGTTTAGTAACATGGGCCCAATGGGGTTCGAACCCATGGCCTTCCGGTTATGAGCCGGACGCTCTACCTGGCTAAGCTATGGGCCCTAAAAAGCGCCATCGACAGGGCTCGAACCTGTGACCAATCGGTTAACAGCCGAACGCTCTACCTACTGAGCTACGATGGCATTAAAAATAACCCACGTTTTAACCAAATAAAACCCATGTTTAAAAATCAAAAGACTTTAAACAGTACAATTTTTTTTGTTTTTACTACTATATAAAAGTTATGATTATTAGGGGATTTTTGAAAAAAAATACAAAAAATACTAATAATTAGTTAAGATAAACTAATATATAAATATAATTAACACAGTTGAAAAAAATGGATTACAATACATTCGATTTAATAAAAAAAGCCAACGAAATTACATTAAAAAATCATGGAGATTTAGTTACACTTGAAAGAGCAGTATTCTTATCTTGGTGGTGTGATAAAGGAGACTGTGCATTCTGTTATATGTCCACACAGAAAAATAAAATTAAAGATCCAACAAAAGCCAGAAGAAATATCAGCAATATTTATGCAGAAGCTGAAATGTGCAAACGTCTGGATTGGAATATTGAATTTTTATCTGGAGGATACGAATCATTTACAACATCCGAGATTAAGGAAATAGCTTCAACCATTAAAGACATTACTGGCGATGGCGTGTGGTTAAATACGGGCATTACTGATGAATTAGAAGAATTTAGTTCAGAAATCAAAGGAATTACCGGAGCTGTTGAAGTAGCAAATCCTGAAATCCACAATAGGGTTTGTCCATCTAAAAGCTTGGATGACATCTCAAATATGTTAGATACTGCTGGAGACTTGGGCTTTAAAAAGGCAATAACAATAATATTGGGTCTTGGAGAAACCTTGGAAGATGTTGAATATGTAATTGACTATATTAAAGAACACAAAATTGACAGAGTTATCTTTTATTCTCTAAATCCTCACAAAGAAACCATTTATGCAGACAGCTGCCAGCCAGCGTCACTTTATTATGCCCAGGTAGTTGCTAGAGTCCGTCTAGAATTCCCAGATATTGAAATAATATGCGGAACCTGGATTGATAATTTAGCGAATATTGGAATATTAATATTAAGTGGAGCCAATGGAATTACAAAATTCCCTCTTTTTAAAATGTTTGGAACTAAATACGGTAAAAGAGTGGAAGAAGAAGTTAAATGGACAGGACGCAGGCTAAAAGGAACATTTACTGATAAGGATATGTTAGGTTCTGAGAAAAGCGAAATTTCTCCAGATTTAGATAAATTTATTAAAAGATATGTTAAAGAATCACTTAAAAATAAATATTAATTTTCATTAAATTATATAAAAAAATCTAATTTTTAATAATCTTTATAAATCCCCTACTATAAATATAATTATAATATAAATTATTATCAAAATTTCCAATGGAGGAATTATTATTAGTGACGATTTTAGTATGATGTGTGGACTTGAAATCCACGTACAATTAGAAACTGAATCAAAATTATTTTGTGATTGCCCGACAAATTTTAATGAAGCACCCATTAACCAAAATATTTGTCCAATATGTTTAAATCAACCAGGTGCTAAACCACATCCAACAAATCAGCGTGCACTTGAAAATGCATTGATGATTTCATTGATGTTAAACTGTAAAATTGACCAAGGTTTTACTTACTTTATGAGAAAACATTACGATTATCCAGATTTATCTTCCGGATATCAAAGAACTTCCGTACCTATCGGTTATGAAGGAGAATTAAACGGAATTAGAATTAGGGAGATCCACATTGAAGAAGACCCTGGACAATATAAACCAGATAGAGGTATCGTTAACTTCAACCGTTCAGGAATACCTTTAGTTGAAATTGTTACTGAACCGGATATAACCTCTCCTGAAGAAGCTAGGAACTTTTTAAAAGAAATCATTCGTGTTTTACAATATAGTGGTGCTGCACGTGGGGAAAACTCAATGAAAGCAGACGTTAACATTTCCCTCAATGGTGGAAACAGGGTTGAAATGAAGAATGTTAACTCCATCAAAGGTGCATACAGAGCATTGAAATTCGAAATTGTAAGGCAAAAAAATCTCATTAAAAGAGGAGTTAAAATCGAACAAGAAACCCGTGCTTATATTGAAAGCCAAATGATTACCACTAGAATGAGATTAAAAGAAGATGCTGATGATTATAGATTCATCCCAGACCCTGATTTACCTCCAATGGAAATTCCGGATGAATTGATTGAAAAAGTTAAAGAAATAATGCCTGAAGCTCCCCACCATAAAGTTGAGAGATTCGTTAAAGATTATGGCATTGATGAAGAATCAGCAAAAGTTTTAACTTCAGAACTTGATTTGGCAATAGCTTATGAGGAAGTTGTAAAAGAAATTGACCCAGTATTTGCTGCTAAATGGATGAGAGATGAACTTAAAAGAGTTTTATCATATAATAAACTTGATTTTGCAGATAGTGGAATTACAGTTGATGATTTAGTTGAATTCTTAAACATGCTTACAAATAAAGAAATTACAACTAAAGCTGGTCAAAGAATCATTGAGCAAATGCCAAACAATGAGAAAACACCTAAAGAAATAGCTGAGGAATTAGGCTTACTTGGTGTTGTTAAAGAAGATGAAGTATTGGCTGCCGTAAAACAAGCAATTGATGAAAATCCAAAAGCGGTTCAAGATTATTTGGACGGACAAAAAGCATCCCTTAACTTCCTTGTTGGTCAAGTTATGAGAATAACTCGTGGAAAAGCTGATCCTGGCGAAACTGTTAAACTTTTAAGAGAGAATATTGAATAGGAGACTATATATGGCTGCTAAAAAATCATTCGTTAAAGATTATATGACTGCAAATGTTATTAGTGTTTCTCCAGACACACCAACCGACGAAGTAATCGATTTAATGAAAAAAAGTCGCCACAACAGTTATCCGGTTGTTGAAAATGATAAACTAGTAGGAATGATTACCTCATTCGACGTGGTTTCCAAAGATTGGGCAGATTATGTACGCGGAATGATGAGTACAAAATTAGTTGTCGCTAATGAAAATTTATCCATTAATGATGCATCACGTGTAATGTTCAGACGCGGAATTTCCAGAATGCCCGTTGTTGATGAAACCGGCCGTTTAGTTGGAATCATTACAAATACCGATATGGTCCGTTCCCATATTGAAAGGTCAACCCCAAATAAAGTAGAATATTTCAAAAATACAATGGAACAATTATATGGTATTAAAACTACTTTAAGAAGAATGAAAGTGCCTACTGAAAAATTAAGGCCTACACAAGACAGAGTTTACGCTGATGAACTTGAAGGGAGAACTTATGAGTTAAAAATGGGATTGGCCGAACCGGCTATTGTTGTAAAAACTGGAGATAGGTGGATTTTAGTTGATGGACACCACAGAGCAGTGGCATCTGCAAAAATGGGTTGTGAAACTGTTGACTCTTATGTTGTTGATTTGGGCCGGGACATTAAATTAGGATTGGAAAAAACTGCGGATAAAGCAGGAATTAAAAAATTCGAAGATATTAAGATTATTGATGATGACAAACATCCATTAATAGCTATTACAGAAAGTATTCAGGATAGTGAAGCACGTGGCGAATGAAAAAATTATTAGAGAAGTGTGGGAAGTTCTTGAGACAAGAAGAGACAATCCCATTGATTCATATACTTCTAAAATAATGCAAGATAGTGATAAAAAAGCAGAAGATAAAATTCTTGAAAAAATAGCTGAAGAATGTGGAGAAGTGTTAATAGCCAGTAAAAATGATGAGAACTTAGTTTATGAATCTGTAGATTTGATTTTCCACACATTATTATTGCTTGTTTATAAAGGAGTAGACATAGACGAATTATTCGAAGAATTCGAAAGAAGAAGAAAATAATAAACTTTTAATTAATTTAATGGTTGGTTAATTAATGAGTGGATTTAAATTTTCCGTTATTATAGCGGCATATAACTCAGATTTATGGATTTCAAAAACAATCAATAGCTTAATTAATCAAACCCTGGATTTTAAAAAAAATATTCAAGTTATTTTAGTTAATGATGGAAGTACTGATAACACCGAAAAGATTTGTCAGGAATATAAGGCCAAATATCCAAAAAATATCAAATACATAGCTAATGATAAAAATGAAGGTCCTTCCACAGCTAGAAATTTGGGACTTAAGCATGCTACTGGAAAATACATTAATTTTCTAGATAGTGATGACTATATTACAAAAAATACTTTTAGAAGTATTCTAATCTTTTTTGAACAAAATGATGTGGATTTAGTTTCTATTCCGATATACTTTTTTGGTGAACAGAAAGGAGAACACCTTCTTAATTTCAAATACAAAAAAGAAGGTGTTGTTAACTTACTTGAAAAACCTAATTATATTCAATTATCTGCTGCATCTTGCTTCTTCAAAAAAGATGTTATTGGCGATTTAAAATTTGATACTAACCTTTCAACATCAGAAGATGTTGTTTTTATTAATCAAATACTCCTTAAAAATCCGAAAATTGGTTTTTCAAATGGTGGAAAATACTATTACAGGAAAAGAGAAGAGAAGACCTCTCTCATTGATACAACATCAATTAAAAAGGACTATTTTACCAGCCGTTTTACTCATTATTTTAAGTTTTTAATTGATGAAAGCTTGAAAACTTACGATAAAGTTCCACAATTCATCCAATACACAGTAATGTATGATTTACAATGGATATTTCAAATGGGAAATGTAAGGGACATATTGACTATTGATGAAATAAAACAATTAAGAATAAACCTTTATAATCTCCTTCAGCATATTGAAGATAAAGTAATATATGACCAAGAAAGTATCCATGACATTTTAAAAGCAAATATCCTATTTTTTAAATACAAACACTATAAAAATGATTTAAAACATGAAAAAGAATTTAAACAAATACAACAAGACATTATTCATAGATTAAAGCTTAATACTGTTTATATAGACATTTATGAAATTATAAATGATAAATTGTATGTGTTAGCATATTTCCCAACATTTTATGGAAGTAAAGTCAGCGTTTATTTAAATGACGAAAAAATAGAAACAAAAGAGATAGATTTCCCACAAAGAGACAAATATAGTTTAAATTATAGATATATGGGAAATTACACCTTTGAATTTGAAATTAAGTTAGATAAACAAAAACAATATGAACTTAAATTTATTTCTTCAAATGAAAAATTTAGGAATTTATTTATTGACTTTTCAAGGCCATGCAATTTTTCAAGAGTTGTGGGGTATGCCAAAACCAAAGATTACCTATTAACATTAGAAGATAATGAAAAAATCATTATTAAAAGAAAAACGAAAACAGAATGGGTAAAAAAAGAGATTAAAACATTATATAATATGCTTAAAAGGCATGAACAAGGATTTAAAACCGGTGTTCCTATCAGAATGCTATATTTAATTTTTTATCCATTTATGCGAAATAGACGTATATGGCTATTTATGGATTTGCCCGATATTGCAGATGATAATGCAAGACATCTTTTTACATATGCCCAAGATAAAGATAAAGATAAAGATATTAAAAAATACTTCATTTTGAAACGAAACAGTAAAGATTGGGAAGATATGAGAAATATAGGTGAGGTATTGGCCTATAAATCTATTAAACATCGTTTCATTGGATTATACACTGAAAAGATTATTACCTCTCACCCAGATAACAACATAATTTATCCATTTTGGGGGAATTATCCCTATTTTGCTGGCCTTTTAAAATCTTCAACCATATTTTTGCAGCACGGTATTACAAAAGATAATGTTTCTTCATGGCTCAATAAATATGATAAGAATTTAGAGATGATTTTAACTACATCAAAACTAGAATATAAATCCCTATTCAAATACCCATATAATTATAAAAAAGAAGTTGTAAAATTACTTGGTTTTCCAAGATTCGATAACTTAAAAAAAGAGAGCGATTCTAGGCAAATTCTTATTATGCCTTCATGGAGAAGATATCTTAAATTTAAATCAAACGAAGTTATTTTAAATTCAGAATATTTCAAAAGATTTAATTCACTGATTAATAATGAAAAATTAATTGAAGCCGCTAAAAAGTACAATTATGAAATAATTTTTAAGCCACACCCTAATGTCTATGATTTCATTGACCTATTTGATACAAATGAATATGTAAAAATCGATTATAAACATGAAAAATATCAAAAGGCATTTAATCATGGATCCCTTCTAGTTACAGATTATTCCTCTGTGGCATTTGATTTTGCTTATCTTGATAAACCTGTATTATATTACCATTATAGTAGAGATTATCACTTTAATCTAAGCGAAAGCTATTTTGATTATAAAACAATGGGATTTGGTGAAGTTTCCCAAGAGGAAGATGAACTTGTAAACCACATCATTGAATACATGAAAAACGATTGTGAAATTAAAGAAAAATATAAAAAACGTGTTAAAGCTTATTTCTTATTTACTGATAAAAACAATTCCATGCGTGTTTATGATGCAATAAGAAGACTTCCTAGAAAATTATAAACTCATCAATTAATTACTGCTTTTAACAATAGTCAGTGCAAAAACGGCCGCTCCAAAACCATTGTCAATGTTTACCACGGCAATGCCCGGAGCACATGACTGGAGCATAGCATCAAGCGCGACTCTTCCACCTTCACCAACACCATAACCTACAGACGTTGGAACAGCAATGACCGGGATATCGACAAGACCTGCCACAACCGAAGGCAATGCTCCTTCCATTCCAGCACATACAATTAATACCTTTACTCCCTCTTCAATCATATATGCAATTTGAGGGAATAATCTATGAATGCCGGCAACCCCAATATCATATGATGTTAAAGCTTCGCATCCGCCTTCTTCAACAATTACTTTAGCCTCCTCAGCAATATTAATATCCGAAGTTCCTGCGGTTATAATACCAATTTTGGCGATTGGATCTTTTTTATTTTCATTGACCCTAATTACCAAAATTTGAGCTTTTTTATTATAATCAAAAATAAGGCCTTTAGTTTTAAGGTAATGTAAATCTTTTTGAAGTTTATCATACCTTTCATTGGACAACTTGGTAACAATTAAATTTTGAGGGTTTTCATTTTCAAAATACTTCTCTATAATCAATAATAAATCATCATAATCCTTACTTTGTGAGAATACTGCTTCCGGAAAACCTGTTCTACTTTGACGTTGATAATCAAATTTAGCAATTTCATCAAATTCCAGGATATTTTTAGATTTGATAAAGTTTTCTGCAGTATCTAAATCTATTTCATTATTGATTAATTTTTCAAGAATTTCCCTCATGATACTAATTTAAGATTAAAGATGTTAAAAAAACTTATGTTAAATTTTATTAATTATTAATCTTAAATACTATAATATTTATGACAGCAAAAAAGATTTTAACTCAAGGGATTGTTCAGGGTGTTGGTTTTAGGCCATATGTATACCGATTAGCTATTGAACTAAACTTAAAAGGCCATGTTAGGAACTTGGGAAATGTGGTTGAAATTATCCTTGAGGGAGAAAATATAGAGTTATTTATCAAGAGATTACAAAATGAATTACCCCCAATAGCTAGAATTGACTCCATTAAAATAGAAGATATTGAAAAAAGTAATTTTAGTGATTTTAAAATCATTGAAAGTTCCGATACATACTCCGGAGTTAGTGTTATTCCGCCAGATATTGCAATCTGTGACAGCTGCCTTGAAGAGATAAGAAATCCGCAAGATAGACGTTATAAATATCCCTTTAATGCATGTACTGATTGTGGACCGAGATTTACTGTTATTGATTCTGTCCCTTATGATAGAGACAAAACTTCAATGGATGAGTTTCCGTTATGTGAAGATTGTTTAGTTGAGTATAAAGAGCCTTTAGATAGGCGTTACCATGGTGAAGCAATCTGTTGTAGTGAATGTGGACCTAAAATGGCCATTTATGAAAAAAATTCAATGATTGATTGTGAAAATCCTATAAAATTGGGCGCTGAAAAACTAAAAGAAGGAAAAATATTGGCCATTAAAGGTATTGGTGGAACACACCTTGTTGTTGATGCATATAATGATGAGGCAATTCTTGAGTTAAGAAAAAGATTGAATAGGCCCAATCAAGCTTTTGCTGTTATGAGTAGTGATTTAAATGCTGTTAAAAGATATGCTAAATTATCTAATCGTGAAATTGAAACCATTACCTCCAATAAAAGGCCAATTGTTATTTTAAAGAAAAATTATGATTATAATTTCCCAGAAAGCCTATCTCCAGGATTACACAACATCGGCGTGATGCTTCCTTACTCACCAATGCATTACTTGCTTTTTGATGAGGGAGATATTGATACTTATGTAATGACTTCCGCCAATATCCCTGGGGAGCCTATGATGATTGAAAACAATGAGATTATAAATGGCGTTAGTGATTATTCTTTAGTACATAATAGAAAAATCTTAAATAGATGTGATGATTCTGTC
This sequence comes from Methanobrevibacter sp., assembly GCA_024689425.1. Taxonomy (GTDB): domain Archaea; phylum Methanobacteriota; class Methanobacteria; order Methanobacteriales; family Methanobacteriaceae; genus Methanocatella. Next base: position 22,333 of record JAILDN010000052.1, on the reverse strand, counting down.
ATTAGATTCAGAAATGATGAATTGTCTTTCATTAGGCGTTCAAGAGGTTATACTCCAGAACCTTATACTATAAACTATGATGTTAATGATTTTAATGTGTTATCACTAGGTCCCGAACTTGATGTTACATTTTGTCTTGCAACTGAGGGTATTGCATACCCATCACAACATATCGGAAATACAAATAAATTGAAAACACTCAATTTCCTTAAAAATTCAATAAATCATATGAAAAGAATTACGAAGATATGCGATATAGATGCGGTTGCATGCGATTTACATCCACAATTTTTCACGACTAAATTGGCATATGAATTCGGAGTTGATGTAATCCCCGTCCAACACCACCATGCTCATGCAGTAGCACTAGCAAATGACCACAATATTGATGAAATGATAGTAATAGCTGCTGATGGAACTGGTTATGGTGATGATAATACAAGTTGGGGTGGAGAGATTTTATATACTGATATAAAAAGTTATGAACGCTTAGGACATCTTGAACAACAATTGATGCCTGGAGGAGATGTTGCAACAAAATACCCTATCCGCATGTTATTAAGTATTCTGAAAGATGAAGAATTAATCAAAAATTATACTAACTACTTCAAATACGGCGAAATGGAAATTAAAAATATATATAAACAGATTGATTCAGGCATTAACACCGGTAAAACCACAAGTACTGGAAGAGTGCTTGATTCTGTTTCAGTAGCCCTAGAAATATGTAGCGAGAGAACATATGAAGGAGAGGCATCAATGAAACTTGAATCTTCAGCATATTATTCCACCAACGAACTAGAACTCCCAATGATAATTGAAAACAATACATTAAATACAACTGAAATCTTAAGAGAAGTAGTTAAATTATATTCTAAAGGTCATAAAAAATCAGATATTGCGAATGCCGCCCAAAAAGTAGTAGCAAGCGGATTATCCGAACTTGCAATTAGGGCCGCTGAAAAGAAAAATATTAGTGAAATTGGGGCAACCGGCGGAGTATTTTACAATGAAGCAATAACCGATACCGTTAAAAATTATATTGAATCAAATGATTATACATTCTTGCAGCATAAAAATACATGTTGTGGAGATGGATCAGTTAGTTTAGGACAAGCAATTGTTGCAAAATTGAAGGACTCCTAATTTTAGTTTACAGAAAAACCTAAATATAAATGAGATTTGAATTACGTGTCAATGAATTCAATGTGAAAATCTAACTATAATTAACTATCAACTTATATCCAAACAATTTTATTTGTTAACATACAAAATACATAATAAAATAATTGTTTAAAAATGGAGATGTTTAATTTGGGGAAAAAATTAATTATTGCATTTTCAGTAGCTATTGTATTACTTATTTGTATTGGTGCGGTATCCGCAGGAGATGTTAATTCTACAGACAATAACTCCCCAAATATCTTAAAAGCAAGTAACAATGGAAATATTGCTACAAATATGGGCAATACAAATTCAAATCAGTTAACTGCTAATGAAACATATGTAACTAGTAATTTAGTCACATCAGGAAATGGAAATAATTCAATTAAAACTTTAAATGAAACCTATGCTACAGTTAATGGGGAAATATTTTATGAAATACCTTCAGAAACCGTAGTGAACATATCCAACTCTGAATGTTGTTCTTTTATTATACAAGAAGATGGTGAGACGGTTTATGCCTTTAGGCAAGATTCTCCCCTTAATGGTTATGGATTAGAGATTAATGAACAAAATTGGCATGGATTAAAAATCATTAAACAAGAAATTGATACTCAAGTAACCTATTTCTTCCATAGTATAATAACAGAAAATGGTTGGGTTATGGGTCAGGGTGGAAGTCAATACAACTCCCCAAGTAGATCCATTGAGCAAATAGCTAGTGAAATGGTTTTAAGCAATACGATTTCTCCTGATGCCCTTAGACGTATAAAAAATATTCTTGCTCCTTACGGTTATGGTCATTTTGTTATAAAAGCTCCTGATGGACGTTACGGCATTGCCTTTGCAAACACTTATCTGACAGGTACTTTACAAGTTGGACAATACATGGTTATTCCAAATTATTTGGAGTATCATGTTAAAGGAAATTACAAAACATATGCAGATAATCCTGTGGATGCAATAATTATTGTTTGCTCTTATGATCCTTCCGGTGAAAACAGAAGAGACCTTATTACTTATGACTATAAGCCACATTCCACTGCCAATGGAAATTATTATGGTGTTGACGTTTATGCGACAAACGATAATGGCCATAATGTTGGTTTAAAAACTTCAAGAATTGTAACTCACTTTTATTATAAAGGAAAATATTATTCTCCATCCGTTATCCCTGAAAATCCAGGGAAATTATATGTTGCTACACATATATTTGAAAACCAACCACTTGGAAATAACATTAATTTAATTAGTGGTGATAAATCTGTATTGGTTAATAAAGAAATGAAAGTCGAATATAAGATTGTGCATATAACCACAGAAAAAACAATTACATTTGATTTGGGTAGTGACGTTGATTTTGTTGGAGCCAGTGTAAGTCATGGAAGTTATAACTACAATGCTCAAGAGCATATTTTATACTGGCATGTGCCCGCTATTTCTGAAGCCAAACAAATTATTATAACTGCAAAACCAAAATTTTCAAAAAATTATAACATTCATTGTTCTATTTCTGGAATGTCTGAAAAAAATGAATTCAGTTATTATGCAACAGAATACGGTGCGAATATAAATGCGAATGACGTTGATAAATACAAAGGCGGATCCCAGAGATTAAATGTTTATTTGCTTGATAAATATAATAAGCCATTAGCTGGTGAGAAAGTAACTATTAATATTAATGGTCAAAACTATAATCGTGCAGTTAAGGAGGAAGGTTATACCTCATTAGCTATTAATCTAAATCCTGGTGAATATGATGTCAATGTAGTTTATAATGGCAAATTTGGAAATGTCCAAACTACAGCAAAGGTCATTGTAAAAACAACACTTTTCGGCCAGGACATTGAAAAATATTATAAAAATGACACACAGTTTTTCGCATCATTTTTAGATGGAAATGGAAATCCTTTAAGAAATTCGAAAGTTGAGTTTAATATTAATGGAGTATTTTACACCCGTACAACTGATGAAAATGGCCGAGCTAAATTAAATATCAATTTACAGCCAAATAAATACATCATCACTTCCATTAATTCAGCTACGGGTGAAAAGCACAGTAATTCTATTACTGTTAAAAATGTTCTTTTCGAAAATAAAAATATTGTAAAATATTACAAAAACGATACACAATACACTATTAAAGTACTTGATGGCAAAGGAAATCCTTTAAGTGGTGGAACTGTTGTGTTTAACATTAATGGAGTATTTTACACTAGAACCACTAATGCAACTGGATATGCAAAGTTGAATATTAACTTAGCGCCAGGCAAATATATTATTACAGCAGATTATAAAGGATTAAAAGCCTCAAATAATATTGTAGTTAAGCCAATTCTAGAAGCTAAAGATTTATCCATGGAGTATCTTGATGAATCAAAATTTAAAGTAAAACTATTAGATGGCCAAGGTAATCCTTACGCTGAACAAAACATTACATTTAATATAAATGGTGTTTTCTACAACCGTACAACTGATTCAAATGGTATTGCTAATTTAAATATTAGGTTAATGCCTGGGGAATACATTATTACTTCAAAGTATGGGAATGGTGCTACCCTTTCAAACAAAATAACAATATCCCGTTTGGCAAAAACACAATGAACAACAAGTAGAATAATTCTTCAATACAAACAAAATAAAAAAAAAAAGTTATAACTAATACAAAAACGAAAAATTACTTTTCTCTTAGAGTTCTTTCTAAAATATATTCCGCCCTAGCTTTTAGATTATCGTATAATCGGATTTGATTTTTTAATTCTTCTAAAGCTTCCATTTGGCCATCATCCAATCTTTTTTCAATATCCAATAATTTAGACCATTCATCTCCAGAAGGTAACTGTAAAGTATCGCGTGTATCAGCAAAGTTTACATCAAATGAATTTTTATTAATTGTTATTTGGATTTTTACCTCATTGTGTAAATCATAATATTTACGCGGTCTTCCTCTCAATATTTTCTTATATGAGGAGTTTAAGATTCCAACATCTTCCATTGCTCTTAAGTGGGCAATAATTGCCTTTTGACCAACGTTCAGTTCATTTGATATTTCACTTACGAACATTGGCTCTTGTCTTAAAAGATCAATTATATCTCTTCTTGTTTTACATCCCATTACATCAAGAATGTCTTCTTTATCTATTTCTCCCAAATCCGCACCGTAACTTCCCCTCAGTTCTATGCTTTCACTAGAGGAATTACCATTATTTTGGAATTTGGTATTCTTTTTAATTTCGTTTGTATCAGTCATGTTTATAGAATATATCACAAACCATATTTAAATTATTGGATTTTTGTTACCATTTGTAAGAAAATAACCGAAAGTTTTATATAACTTTTTGTTACTATAATAATAGTAAGAGAAAGATAACTTTTTGTTACTTTAATATTTGGTTTTGAAAACTCAGAGTAATGACTCTTGAAAAGATGAACCATTTTCCTATATGTCCATAAATTCCTAACAAACAAATATTATAAGCCAAAAAGTTTAATTCTCGGTCAAGAGTTATTATAAAGAGTTTTCAACAAGTGAAAAGGTGAGTGAATGGCGAAAAGTAAAAAGACGAAAGAAAAAGAAGAAAAAGATCTTCAAGAACAATACGATGAACTACTTGAGGAGTTAGCTTTAAAAGACGAAGAGATATCTTCACTAAAAGAAGATCTTGAAAAACAAGAAGCCGAAACTCAAGAATATGTTTCACTATCACAAAGACTTCAGGCAGATTTTGAAAATTTCAAAAAAATTACCGATAAAAGGAATGTTGAAATTATAAAATTTGCAAATGAAAATCTTATAAAAGAATTCCTCGATTGTTACGAAGACCTTGAAAGATCACTAACAATCGAAAAAGATGAAGATTTCAGAGAAGGCGTAGAACTCATATATAATAAATTTTCAGACATCCTTACTAAAGAAGGTGTTGAAGAAATCCCTGCAAAAGGAGAAAAATTCGACTTAAACAAACATGAAGCATTAATGGTTCAAGAAAGTGAAGATGTTGAAAATGGATATATCATAGAAGAGTTAATGAAGGGATATATGTATAAAGATAAAGTCCTCAAATACTCAAAAGTTATAGTTTGTAAAAAATAATCATGCTTATTAAAATTATTTAAAAATAAAAAAATTGGTGATAATTATGTCAGATAATAAAAAAGAAAAAATTATTGGAATTGACTTAGGTACAAGTAATTCCGCAGCATCAGTACTTGTAGGGGGAAAACCAACTACTATTCCTTCCGCAGAAGGGGCAAGTCAATATGGTAAATCATTCCCAAGTTATGTAGCATTTACTGAAGATGGACAAATGTTAGTTGGTGAACCAGCAAGAAGACAAGCAGTAACCAACCCAGAAAACACTATTAGTGCAATCAAAAGATTGATGGGTACTGACAAGAAAGTAACTGCAAACGGTAAACAATACTCACCACAAGAAATCTCTGCATTCATCTTACAAAAAATTAAAAAAGATGCAGAAACTTTCTTAGGCGAACCAATCGAAAAAGCAGTAATTACTGTACCTGCTTACTTTGACGACAACCAGAGAACTGCAACAAAAGATGCAGGTACTATTGCAGGACTTGATGTAGTAAGACTCGTAAACGAACCAACCGCAGCAAGTTTAGCATATGGTTTAGACAAACAAGATGACGATGAGATTAATATTATGGTATACGATTTAGGTGGAGGTACCTTAGACGTAACCATTATGGAATTCGGTGGAGGAGTATTTGAAGTAAAATCCACAAGTGGAGACACACAACTCGGTGGTACCGACATGGATAATGTATTACTCAACTACTTGGCTGATGAATTTAAAGCTAAAGAAGGTATCGACTTAAAAGATAACGATCAAGCAGTACAAAGGTTAAGAGAAGCTGCTGAAAAAGCAAAAATTGAATTATCAACCACCTTAACCACTGAAGTAAACTTACCATTTATTGCAATGGGTGCTGATGGAACTCCTAAAAACTTAATTCAAAGTTTAACCAGAGCAAAATTAGAAGAATTAGTTGATGACATTGTTAAAAAATCCGGAAAACCAATGCAACAAGCTTTAGATGATGCAAAAATGTCTAAAAGCGAAATTGACAAAATCATCTTAGTAGGTGGACCAACAAGAATGCCTATTGTACAAAATTACGTTGAAAAATTCATTGGAAAACCAGTTGAAAGAGGAATTGACCCAATGGAATGTGTATCAATGGGAGCATCTATCCAAGGTGGAGTATTAGCTGGAGAAATTAAAGACTTAGTTCTTTTAGATGTAACCCCATTATCATTAGGTATTGAAACTCTCGGTGGAGTATCAACTACTTTAATTGAAAGAAACACAACCATTCCAACCAAGAAAAGTCAAATCTTTTCAACCGCCGCAGATAACCAACCTTCTGTAGATATTAATGTTTTACAAGGTGAAAGAAGAATGGCTGCAGATAACACTTCTCTCGGTCGTTTCCAATTAGTAGGAATTCCACCTGCACCAAGAGGTGTTCCACAAATTGAAGTAACCTTTGATATTGACGCAAACGGTATTATCAACGTTACTGCAAAAGATAAAGGAACTGGTAAGGAACAAGCTATTACAATTACTTCTTCAACCAAATTATCTGATGAAGAGATTGAAGAAAAAATCAAAGAAGCAGAAATGAATGCTGAAGCAGATAAGAAAAAACAAGAAGAAATTGAAATCAGAAACAACGCAGATTCATTAATTTACACATCTGAAAAAACATTAGAAGAACTTGGAGACAAAGTATCCGAAGATGAAAAATCAAATGTTGAAAAATTAGTTGGTGAATTAAGAGAACTCATAGCTGGAGACGATATCGAAGCTATTAAATCAAAAACCGAAGAATTAGAAAAAGTAGTCCAAGAAATTGGTGCGAAAATCTATCAACAAGCACAAGCTGAAGCTCAAGCTCAACAAGCAGCAGGTCAAGATCCAAATGCCGGAGCTCAAGAAGCCGCTGGCGATGATGACACCATTGATGCTGACTACAAAGTAAAAGATGATTAGACTCATATTAAATGTTTTATCTCAATTTAGGTAATCAGAATCAGAATCAATAAAAATTAACTAACGCGAGATGAAACATTTTTTATTTTTCTAATTTTTAATTAATTTTTAAGGTGAGTAAATGGCAGACAAGCGAGATTATTATGAAGTCCTTGGAGTCGATAAAACAGCAGATGAAAAGGAAATTAAGAAAGCTTATCGTAAATTAGCTATGAAATACCACCCTGATGTAAGTGAAGAAGAAGGATCTGAAGAAAAGTTCAAAGAAATAAGTGAAGCTTACGCAGTACTTTCAGATGAAGAAAAACGTCAAAGATATGATCAATTCGGTCATGCTGGAATGGACGGATTTACAGCTGAAGACTTCTATCAAAATGTAAACTTCGAGGATATCTTTCAAGGATTCGACATTGGAAATATCTTTGAAATGTTTGGTTTTGGTGGCGGATCAAGCAGAGGCAGTAGAGGAGGTCCTCAAAGAGGCTCAGACATTTACACTGAAATCCCAATTACACTTGAAGAAGCATTTAATGGATGCGAAAAAGAAATTAAGATTACAAGAAGTGAAATCTGCCCAACATGTAATGGAACAAAATCAAAACCAGGCGTTGACCCTGAAACTTGTCCAACATGTAATGGTACTGGTCAAATAAAAGAAGTAAGTAATACTTTCCTTGGTCAAATGGTTAATGTAAGACCATGCCGCCAATGTGGAGGAACCGGTAAAATAATTACTGATCCTTGTGAAGAATGCCGTGGAAAAGGAAGCATTAGAAAAACAAAAACTATTAAACTTGAAATTCCAGAAGGTGTTGACGAAGGAAACCATTTAAGAGTATCTGGTGAAGGAAACTGCGGTGAAAAACCAGGACTCGAAGGAGATTTAATAGTTACCGTTCACATTAAAAGAGATAAACGTTTCGCACGTGAAGGAGACCATTTATACTACGAACAACAAATCAGTTTCCCACAAGCTGCATTAGGTGACATAATTAGCATACCAACAATTGAAGGAAAAGAAGTAGAATTTAAAATTACTCCAGGAACACAAAGTGGAACAGTATTTAAACTTAGAAGTCAAGGAATGAACTCAGTTAGACATTCTTCAAGAGGAAACCTCTATGTTACTGTAACAGTTGTAGTCCCTAAAAAATTAAATTCAAAACAAAAAGATCTTTTAAAACAATTTGCCGAAGTTAGCGGTGAAGAAATTAAACATGTTGAAAAAGGTCTAAAAGACAAACTCAAAGATGTTTTAAATTAGCTATTTTTCACCAGATAGCTAATCATCCCATTACTACCATTAACCAATTAAATGAAATAATATTTGATAGTATTAATAACTTGTTTTAGATATTTAAATATGTAATTAAACAGTGAAAATATGGATGACATCAACGAGCATTTAAATGGAAAATATGATTAAGAAAATTAATGATATTGGATACAACTATGATAATAATTTAAGTCAATTTCTATATAATTAATGTCAAAATATAAAAATAACAATTTGAATTAGTTAACGTACATGAAAAGAAAAAAATTAGTTGGTTGGTTTAATTCTAGTTAAAACAAAACTAACCACAACGACAGATACAATAATAATTGAGTCTATTATCAATTCAAAACTTTGTGCATTTCTAAATAATTTAATTATACCGATTGCCCAAATTATAATTAAAAATATCGGCAATACATATTTAATTATAGTTTTCCAAAGAGTACCTACTTTTAAAAATCCATTTTCATTTAAAACCGGTAATATATGATCAAGACCATAAAACCACGCAAATATAATACATTGAATTCCAATCAACAGCAAAATACCAAATTGATTTACAAATGAATCGATAATACCCACCAAATAGCTACTGATTCCCGTCGTTAACATTAAGGAAAAAATGCAACCGATTACTGCCAAAATAGTGGTCGCTTTTTTACGTGACATCCCTAATTTTGTAGAAAATGAATTGAGCATTGGTTCGAAAAATCCTAATGCTGAAGTAATTCCTGCAAATAAAATTGCCAGGAACAATAATGGTGCAATAATACGGCCTAAAAAACCCATTATATTAAAAATCATTGGGAAAACAATGAATATTAAGCCAGTCCCTTCAGTAATTAATTTCCCCATAGACATACCCGAATTTAAAGACATAAATCCTAAAATTGAAAACACACCGAATGCAGTGAATATTTCAAACGCAGAGTTGGATGCAACAACGATTAAAACATTATCAGTCAAACGAGAATTTTTAGGTAAATAACTTGCATATGTAAGTGCAATAGCTTGACCCATACTCAATGAAAAAATAATTTGTGCAAAAGCTGCAAGCCAAATGTTTACATCAAAAAGCATGCTCCAATTTGGGGTTAAAAGCATCTTAATTCCTATTTCAGCTCCAGGCAATGTTAATGCATAAATAACAATGAATCCCATTATAATAAATAATAAAGGAATTAAAATCTTAGAAAATTTACCGATACCCTTATCAACTGATTTATGGGAAATATACCATAAAACAATCCATAATAAAACAACACCTATTGTAGTCGGAATGAGTAAAAATCCTGCACTATTTAAATTAGAGCTTCCACCAACAGTATTAACAAAGTAAGTTGCGGGATCATTTCCCCAACCAAAAGTGAAACTAGTAAATAAATAAACTAAATCCCAACTCAGTATAACCATATAATAAATAACGACTACAAAAACAAGAATAACTAAAATCCATGCTATTAATTCAAATTTTGGATTAATCTTTTTTAGAATATTAGAAAACGAGTCTTTAAAACTAAACCCCACACCATATTCTAAAATTAAAAATGGAACCCCCATAATAGCAATAGCAATTAAATAAGGAATAAAAAATGCACCCCCACCATTAGAATAAAGTACATAGCTAAAACGCCATATATTTCCTAATCCAACAGCAGCACCAATCATTGCAAAAATAAATGATAATGAAGAATCCCATTGTACTCTTTCATCCATACATTGTAATTTATTGTTCATAGTTAAAATAATTTAAACTATAAACAAGGTTAAATCAATAGATTTATTAAATAATAATACTAATTTTTAAAGTGATGAATGTTTTTGACAAATTTATTGTAGGAGATACAGAAAGTATAGATTGGTGTTTTGAAAATACCCACTTTAATAAAAGATTGGCTGAAAATGGAATAAAAAGAGAATATATAGTAGATACAGTAATGTATGAAGAGCCGTTAAGACATGAAAAAAGTGGGAACAATGAATATGAAGTAATCTATGAAGCTCCAGCAAATAAAGACTATAAGGAATTAAAATTGATCTTTGCATGTCATGGTAACACTATTGATTTAGTTACTATAATGCCAAACTTCCAGACAGCAACTAACCGTCAAAAAAAGAAATATCAATCAGACAAACAGAAAGACATTGATAAAAAACGAATTAAGGCAATGTCAAAAAGGAAATGGTAATATGGATTTAGAAAAACAAATCTATTTGAGAAAATCCTGCCGAAAATATTTAGATGATGAAATAGATTTTACTTTAATTGACGATTTTTTAAGTAATGTTAAACCATTGATTCCTGAAATCGATTATTCTTATGAAATATTTGCTAAAAATGAAGTAAAAATAAAAACAAGATGGAGCGCACCATATTACCTTGCAATATACTCTGAAAAAAAAGAAAATTATGGTTTAAACATTGGTTTTATATTTCAGCAACTTTCTCTTTACCTTCAAAGCATTAATATAGGAAGTTGTTGGGTTGGATTAGCTTCTCTAAAAGAAAAAAATCCTGAATTTGTAATTTTAATATCTTTGGGTAAATCTGATGATATTTCAAGAGACATTGATAGCTTTAAAAGAAAAAAATTAATCGAAATCAGTGATTTTGAAGATGAAAGATTAATACCCGCACAGCTAGCACCTTCTGCAGTTAACTCACAACCATGGTATTTTAAACACACTGATACAGGGTTTGACATTTACAAAGTTAAATATAATCTAGTTAAAAGAAAAATACTTAGTAAATGGAACGATATCGATGTTGGAATCGCTTTAGCCCATTTATATGTTTCAAACAAGGATAGTTTCAAATTTGAAATAAAAAATAAAGAAAATATAAAAGGACATACCTACGTTGGAAGCTTAATAATTTAAAACAAAAGATTATTTTTCCTTCGTTAAATTAAAGACTAACGTTCCGGTACCGTCCTCATTAATTTTTAATTCCTTACACTGCGGACTTAATCCTTTCAAAAGCTCTTTTCCCTCTGAAGGAGACATAAATTGCGGTAAATATCCAATAATCTTAACCGGATAAACAGTTAATATAGCCGTATCATTGACCAGCTTGATTTTAACAAAATATGCTACTTGCGTGACTGGATTTGATAGGTCAAAAATAAAGTTACCTAAACTATAACATATTGGTTTTCCTTTATACATCTCAATTCCTTGTGGAACGTGAGGGTGAGCCCCAATTACCGCATCTGCGCCAGCATCTATTAATTCATGCGCAATTTTTATTTGATTACTATTTGGAGAGTTTGAATATTCATTTCCAAAGTGAACTGAAACAATTATGAACTCGGAGCCATTTTTACGAGCTTCAGCAATTTGCTTTTTAGCATCACTTATGTTATACGAAGAATACCCTGGTGAAGACCCATTTGCAGGAGGTATTACTTCAGTACTATACTCTTTGAAGTTATCTGAATCCATGTAATTTATTACAGTTACATTGCGCCCATTAATTTCTAGTGTAACCGCTTTGTGGGCACTACTTTCATTTTCACCTGCACCAATAGGAATAATGCCGTTTTCTTTAAGAACTTTAACAGTTTCTCTCATACCATTAACGCCATAATCAAATACATGATTATTTGCAAGAGTTGCAATAGTACGATTATTAGCTTTAGCCAATGGAACATAAATCGGATCACATTTTAATGGAACATCCCCTTTTACAGCATTTCCTGATGTTGTAGCAGCATTTTCAAAGTTGATAACTAGCAAATCAACGTTAGATGTTACATTAGAAACACCAGCAAATGGAGAGGAATTTAAGTTCAAAACCCCTGCCATATTACGGGCAAACATTACATCACCCGTTATGGCAATTGAAACGTTGTCTTTTGATTGATTGACTGAAGGATTAATGAAAGTGACCGCCGTAGCCATTATTAATAATATAACTAAAACAGAAACTAATACAATTAAAAGTTTTTTAAGACGCATTACTTATTCCTCTATTGCAACACCTTCATCTTCACTGAATAATTGATTTAACATCCATTCAGCATCGTATTCTTTAATGTCATCATATCCCTGGCCAACACCTAAAAACATGATTGGCTTTTTAATTACATAACCAATTGATAAAGATGCTCCACCTTTACTATCGGCATCCGCTTTAGTTAAGATTACACCGTCAATATCAATGGCTTCATTAAATTTAACAGCTTGTTGAGTTGCATCATTGCCCGTTAATGCATCACCAACGAAAATAACTAAATCAGGGTTGGAAACTCTTTTAATTTTCTTCATTTCATCCATAAGATTGGTGTTGGTTTGCATTCTTCCAGCAGTATCAATTAAAACTAATTCTTTTCCTTGAGCACGAGCATGTTCAACTGCATCAAATGCAACAGCGGCAGGATCTGAACCTTTTTGGTGCTTTATAATTTTAACTCCAACATTGTCTGCATGATATGTGACTTGTTCAATGGCTCCTGCACGGAAAGTATCTGAAGCAGCAATAACTGGAGTGTACCCTTTTTTCAAGTAGTAGTTAGCCAATTTTCCAATAGTTGTGGTTTTTCCAGTTCCATTAATACCAACAAACATCACTACCAATGGTTCCCCTTGTGCCTTTTTCTCTTCAATCATTTCAGTCATTGATTTACCTGGAATATCAATAATTTCGGCAACTGCACTTCTTAAAGCATTGTAAGTGTATTCGGTAATATCACTACTTCTTTTGATTCTACGGCCAACCAAATCATTTTTTACAGATTCAACTACTTCTGTAGCTACTTCCATAGCCACATCAGCTTCTAAAAGACCCATTTCTAATTCCCATAATATGTCTTCAACATTTTTTTCAGAAATAGTTTTTTCACGAACAAAGGAAAATAATCCTCCTTTACCCTCAGGAGATTCATCTTCGTCTTTATTTTTGTTTCTTGACCAGAAGTGAGATTTTTCTTCTTTTTCTTCTTCAATTTCCTCGCCAGATTCTTTTACATCATCAGCTTCCTCATTAGAATCATCACTTTTACTCCTAGACCAAAAACGAGACTTTTTCTCTTCCTTAACTTCCTCACCAGATTCTTCAGGAGCTTCAATCATTTTGGACTCATCAATTTCTTCCTTTTTCTTGCGGCCAAATGAAAAGAATGAACGTTTATTTCCAGATTCTTCTTGAAGATTATCTTCTTGTTTTGCTTCTTCTATAATTTCTTCTTCTAATTTATCACTAGTACGTGACAATTTCTTTTTTAGTGATTCAAACAAAATAACCCAACCTTTTAGTTATTTAAAAAATCTAATTATATAAGAGTATATCCTTTATAATATTTAAAAATAATAAAAAAAGAAATTAGTTAAATAAATAACTAATTTAAAATTAAGACATTTTCAAGGCATTAAAGTTAATATGGTTAACTAAACCCCACCTAAACATTGTTATTCCTCTAGCACCACCATTTAAAGCGGCTTGCGCATCATTAAATAGTTCATTATAACCTAATAGAGTTATATCATCATCAGAACGATATGTTTGGAGTCCTGTCCATACTTGAGCACCATTTGAATTTTCTACAAACCATCTTGTAGTTTCTTGAATCCAAGCAGTATTTTTACCGTAATTTCCTTTATAAACCATTGGGACAAGAATATCTAGATATTTACTTATTGTAGGAATATCCTGACCATAATAATAAATCATCATTCCTGGTTCAGGCATTACTGCAGCAGACAATAAACAGTTAGGGTTAACACTTTTAACCGCACTTGACACCTGACTTACAAAGTAATTAATAGCTCCAGCACTTGTTGAATAATAATGGGCAGTTCCACCGAATCTTAAATAATCAAAGTGAACTCCGGAAACTCCCTTAATGCTTGCATAATATTTTGCTTCATTGATTTTTGAGTTCATATAAGAATATTTATACGATCCATCATCATTAACTGGGCGCACCCATCCATCTTTACCATAAAATACCTGCATCCAAATATGAACCTTAATTCCATAACTATTAGCTGTTTTAATCCATGAAACAACACTACTTTCGCCATATGCAGTAAAGGCATATGAATGTAAAAATATATGTTTCGTTCCTTGGGAAGATAAACTAGCTAAGTTTAAACTATTCATATGGTTATATCTAACCCAATAGGAGTATCCATATGGAATTTGAGAAGTTATTGTGAGTTTAGAGGCACCTTCACATGGAGCATATGAATTATCTCCTCGGAATTTATAGGTAATTTCATAACTCCCCTCATCTAAACCATTGATGTTTAAGCTAGCAATACCTTCATCATCAGTTTTTAGATTATATGTTTTAGAACCTATTTTAACAACGACATCCCTATTAGCTAATCCGTTAGTTGAAATCAATTGAATATCATAAGTTATTCCTGCATTTTTATGGAAATTATCGCCTGCAAGAAGAATAAATTTTGTAAGAATCCTTTCTTTTACAATTATTTCTGATGAACTGACAGATTCTTTAAACAATCCCCCACCAGAATAGTAATACTTGACATTATACGTCCCTGGCATTAATCTAATAGTTAATCCAGCTATTCCACTGTCATCAGTTGTTCTCGTATAATTTATGCCATTAATTTCAATTATAATCTTTTCGCCATTAACCGCAACAACACCATCTGCAATCAATGAGACTTCTAGTTTTTCTTCAATTCCTTCAGTGACAAAATTTGTTAATTGGACGAAATTAGTTTCACCCCTTTCTAAAACATTGATTTTACTAGATCCTCTTATAAATTTATAGCCAGTAGCATTGAAGAAATATGTAATATCATAAACCCCCGCGGATAGATTAACTTTAATGCTAGCTACACCATTATTATCCGTTATGGCTGAATAAATATTAGAATCCATATCAAAGTAAACCCTCTGATTAGGAAATGTTAAGTTATTTTCATCATATAAAACAACAGAGTAATTATTTCCAGACATTAATAAAATATCATCTTCACCTTTAAAAGAGACTTTAGGCCCAGCATACATTTCTAAATTTGTTTTAATTGATGATTCACCGTATTTTGAATTTTCAGCATGATTGAAGTATAGTGAATAATTACCTTGATCTAAATCCAAACGGAAAACGGCTACACCATCATCTCTCGTTGTTGCAGTATAGACTTTATTATCAACTGTTAAAGTAATAGCCTCTCCACCAACTCCATAATTAAATCTATCAACTAATTTTACTTCAATAGCATCATTATCATTTGCCTTAAAAGAATAATCCTCTGATAACAATTTAGTATCTGAGAAAGAGAATACTTTGACTTTATTGGAACATGCTTCACTAGTTAATGAATTATAGGAAGTAATAATGTATTCCCCCGGATTTAAACGAATATTAAGCTTAGCTACACCCTCATCATTAGTCTTACGAGTATAAAAGACACCATTAATGTTAAAAGTAACATTTATATTAATTAAGGGATTGCCCATATAATCCCTAAATGATGCCAAATACTGTTTTTTATCCATGTAAACTTTATATAAATCAGACCCGTTGAGTGTTGGAAGCACTTTAACGTTATTTGAAAAATAATATCCATCGTTTGGATTACATGCTGTTAATATATAATTTCCAGAGTTTAAATTAATATTTAATTTAGCTACACCCTCATTATTAGTTTTACGAGTATAAAAGACACCATTAATGTTAAAAGTAACATTTTTATTAATTAAGGGATTGCCCATCCCATCAAGAAAAGTGGCTTGGTAAGGTGTGGCATTTCTATAATATTTTACAAGATCATTACCCTTGATTGTCGGCAATACATTTACATTTACAGTTTTATTAGAATTAAGATATTTATCGTTTCCTAAAAAATGAACATTAACCAAATATTTCCCAGGAATTAAGTTAATCTTAATAAAAGCTTGACCGGAATCATTAGTCTTTCTTGTGTAATTTATGCCATTGATATTAATAATTAAACTTTCATTAGAAATCGGCATATTGTGTGAGTCAGTTAGTCCCATAACAATGCCAGACCCATTTTTATAATGCATCGATACATTATTTGCACCTATGTTTACTTCACCCACATTAGTCGCATTATCTTCAGCATAAATACATGAAATGCTTAAAAACAAAACTAATAAAAATGCGAAAAATATAGGGAAAACTTTAAATTTATTCATAGTATAATTTTTATATCTTGCTCTTTTTAAATGTTTTTTGTTAGTTAATTAATATTAATATGTGCAAGATGTTAGAACTATTAGATATTTAAACAATGGTTTAAAATGACATTAATTGAATCATATTCCTACAATTCTTAAATAATTCGTCTTTTTCGTCTCACCTACTGGAAATCCTCCAGTAACTACTATTAAATCTCCTTCATTTAGATTGAATTCTTTTTTAGCTATTTGCCTTGCACTCTCAACCATTTCATCAGTACTTTCATATATATCCGTTATTACTGGTTTAACACCAAAGTTTAAAACGATTTTCTCTGCAATATGATTAGATGGACAGCAAGCCAAGATAATAGAATTTGGCCTCAAATTACTGATTCTACTAGCCGTGAACCCTGTCATTGTAGTTGTGACTATCAACTTAATATCTGAGTACTCGACAGCATCTACAACTAATTTAGCAATTGTATCACTAACACCTATTGTTCCTTTGTAAGAGACATGTTTTGTATAGTCAATAGTTGATTCCACATATTCACATATTCTGCCCATTATTTCAACTGATTCTATTGGATACTTTCCAACAGTAGTTTCTCCAGACAACATCACACAATCAGTTCCATCCAATACGGCATTAGCTACATCTGAGACCTCTGCTCTTGAAGGCCTAGGATTTTCATACATGGAAGCCAACATTTCAGTAGCAACAATAGCAAATTTGCCTTTTTCACGACATTTTCTGATAATGCTCTTTTGAAGCATCGGCAACTCTTCCATTGGAACTTCTACTCCCAAATCTCCTCGAGCCACCATAATCCCATCAGATTCATTGATTATATCATCTATATTTTCAATGCCCATTCGATTTTCGATTTTTGAAATGATAAGAGCATCTCCTCCAGCTCCTTCAATTATTTTACGGGCCACAATTACATCTTCTTTTGTATTTACAAATGACAAGGCCAAATAATCACATGCATGTTTAGCTGCAAAATTAATATCCCTTTTATCTACTTCACTCATAAAATCTAAGTTTAAATCAACACCCGGAACATTAATAGCCTTATTATTTTGGATTTTTCCATCATCCAAGGCTTTTAATACAAGATAATCATTTTTCTTATCAATAACTTCCAATTCAAGTAAAGCATTATCTATAAGTATTTTATCCCCTATTTTTATAAAGTCAATTGCATCACTATGATTAACTCCAAATTCCTTTTCATTACCCAGTATGCAACTCTTACTCATATTAATAGTGTCACCTTTTTGAAGGGTCACACCCCCATCCTTAAATTTCGAAGTTCGAAACTCAGGCCCCTTAGTATCATACATTATAGCTACAGGCACACCACATACTTTACGTACTTCTTTAACAACATCTATTGTTTTCAATATATCCTCATGCGTAGCATGACTAAGATTAATACGTGCACAATCCATGCCTTCATTAACCATTTCCCCCATAATCTCGACAGAATTACAGGCAGGACCTATACTACATATAATTTTTGTCTTTTTCATGCCAATATGCTCCAAATAACATTTAATTTCTTATTATTCAAAAATAAAAAAAGAAAAAAAGGGAAAATATTACTAAAAGTTAAGAATTTATCATTGTTAACTTATTAGAAATACTATATTCATCATAAGATGATGTGACAATATATTCCCCACTCATTAAGTAAACAGACAAATTAGCGATACCTTCCTCGTTTGTTTCATTGGTGTAGATTTTACCATGAAGATTAAATGTGATGTTTTGATTAGCGTAAGGATTTCCTTGACCATCAATCAATTTAACAGTGAAATTACTCATATTTGAATAGCAAACTGTATTATTTGCAAATAAAACAGGGAGTACATGCACTATATTTGAGTATTTATACTGATTATACTCAGCAGTCACTATATAATCTCCAGGCTGCAATCTAATATTAAGATTCGCATATCCGGACGCATTACTTTGCCTTTCATAAAATACACCATTAATATTGAATGTTACAATTGCCCCAGCTAATGGATTGCCTAAATCATCCAACACTTTAATTGAATATACGGAAGCGTTTCTATAGTATTTAGTTAAATCACGTCCATCAACCAATATGGCTAAAACTTCAACATTATTACTATACATTTCATTTGTTAATGGGTTTAATGCAGTTATGGTGTAATTGCCAGGATTCAAATTAATATTTAATTTAGCAACACCATCAGCATTCGTGTTTCTATTGTAAAATACACCATTAATATTAAAAGTAACAGCTGTATTAACTAATGGATTTCCAGAAGTATCAACGAACCTTGCAGTGTATTGGGTTGCATTGCGGTAATATTTAACAATATCATTACCTGATATCGTTTCTAATATTTTAACATTTGCATCAGTGGCATTATTGCCCAAACGTCCATCATAGCTTACTGTTACATTATAATCACCAGAATTTAAATTTAATGCAAGTGAAGCATAACCATTTTCTTTGACCGCACAATTGTATGTTACACCATTAATATTAATTTTAACAATCTCTCCAACGAGAGGAACATTATGTATGTCAGTTAAAAGGACTTTAAGCCTTTCTGGACCTTTATAATATTTTACAACATCGGATGCAGAAATAACTGCGCCATATTCAACGATAGTTAAATTAACCTTAAAATTCACATCATCCAATGATGAAGAAATCGTATAAGTTCCATATTCATTTCCCTTAACATTTAGGGTAATGTAGTTTAATTCAGCGCAATTATCCAAATTCCATGTTAAAACACTTGAAGATGCATCATAAGTATAAGTTCCTTTTGAAACAGTTGCAGAAACAAAATCAATAGAATTTGGCAGGTTAAATTTAACAACCGGACTTGCACCAGCAATATATGCTACTTGATAATTAACCGCAACATTTTCACCAATCAAAGATGTGTTAACTGGTTGAGTTAAACTGAAAATATCAGTAGGAACCTTATTAAATACATGAGTTCCTAATTTAAGCTTATTTAGAGTTTGAGGTAAAGTTGATCTTGAAAAATAAGAACCAAAATAATATACATTATCAGACAAACCAGCAGTAGAACGTCCAACACCCTGGCCGTTATCATTTGAAGCATAAGTGTCAACAACCGTAGACAAGCTACCGGAAGAAGGAACAACATTATAATGGTAAGTCATAACGTTTCTTCTGTTAATTCCATAAGAATCAGTGTAAATGATTTTAATTGCAGCATCGACAACATTCAGACTGGAATCGTAATATCCTCTTTGAGATTTAGAATATACATTAGGGCATAAAACGAACTCTCCGGGATCTAATTTACCAACATGGTATAAATTAGTGAAAACAACACCATAAGTTCCATCCTGAGCTTTAATTACAAAGTGACCTAAAGAATCTCTGGAGATAATATTATATATTCTACGAAGATATGAATCTGTAATTTCATTATTTAAGACCATTTCAGAGGCTATACTTTCAATTTGAGCATTACGAGACCCATCAGTAATTCCTCCAGTACCAATAAGCCAACCATTAGAAGTCACAATCGCGTGGAAGAAATAACTCCCAGAAGTTTTATACTGTTTTACGAAATCTATATGTCCCCAATTACCCTCTACAATATATAAATTTGCAGCATCAGTTGAATCACGCCTAAATGCGATGACCCCTTCGCTATCACTTACATGAAGAACCGCTGAACTACATTCACTCAAATTAATTAAATTATCATCACTAGTTGTATTTCCAACATAATTAATAGAGGATTCTCCTGTAACTTGACTTACATTACCACTAACTGGAATTTCACCAATATTCCCATTAGTTACAGTTCCATTTTCTGAATCACTTGCAGAAACAAATGGAATACTAATTAGTAATATGGCAAGTAAAAATATAGAAAAAAATTTGAATTTATTTGAAATAAGAAACACCTCAAATAAACGTTTGTTTAATTTGATAAAAATAGATTGCTATAAAAAATAAAAAAAAGAAAAAAAAGTTATAAGTAATTAATAACCAGTTACGCCACCTTGAGCTGCAGTTTGGATTTGTTGAGCTTGACCTTGAAGATTTGCTAAAATATCAGTAATTTGTTGTAAATTAGCTAACATTTTATCCAAACTATCTTCCAAATCTTTTTTTTGCCCAGCAATAATAACTTTAGCACCTTCAGCATCTTTTTTAATAGCGTATCCTGCACCAATACTTATAATAATTTCGTCAGTGTCTTTAAGTTCCCCTTTAATGAAAGAACCAGCACCTACAGGTACAAAAGCCTCAACAGCTCTTTCCCCGTTTAAATCATCTAAAGTGTTGGTTAATGCATCAACTTCAGCAATAGAAGATTGAATTAATTCAATCTGTTGACGAATTAATTCTGCTTGTTGGTTGTACACATTAATTTCATTAACGAGTTCATTTAATCTTTGCTGATCTTCCATAATAACACCCCATGAAGTGTTTTTATAAAATCTCTTTTACAATTGGGTCTTGAACATCTTCAGGAGCAATTTCAGCTATTTCAGAAATTTTAATTTGATTTCTGTTAATACCGTGTTTGCTTCCGAAACGTTCATAAATTTTTTGTTCTACATCAGCTTCACAAGTAGCTTTGTATTCTTTTACAAATTTATGAAATTCATCGCCCATTACAAAAGTACCTTTAACTCTGTAAATTTTAGTTATCATATTAATCCCTCAGATAATAATTTATAAATCATCTAAAAAGCCTAATGCTTCTTCAACTCTAGCCATTTCAGGACCGGTACTATCTTTGGCCACAATTGCACCATTTGAATTAGCAATTGAACATGCACCAACTAAAGAAATACCTCTTCCAACAGTACCAACATCTCCTTCAACACCAAATACTTCACAAGAAAAGTCAACTTCACTTTTAACAGCATTACCACTGATTAAAAAACCTTTATTAGTTACTGAGATTAATGATCCAATAATGTCGCTTCCGACCATCGGACTGGATTCAACATTAACATCTAAAGTGTTTTCAATAACATCAATAGCTTTTTCAGACAAATACGGACTTGCAATAGCACCATTATCATTAGCTGCAACAATATTTCCTACAGCAGTATAATGTCCAGGAATAGTTGCTACTTCAAGACCTAATTCTTCAAACTGTTTAACTTCTCTATCTAAAACATGTGGGGAAACAACAATACCATTTGAATTAGCTACAGATAAAGATCCAATAAGGCTACTTCCAGATACAGAAGATCTCACCGCAGGGACTTCTAATATCTCTTCAACTAATTTAACTTTCTCATCAATTAAATTATAAGGAACAATAACAAAGTCATCTGTTGCTTGGATGAAAACTCCAATATTGGGATTTCCTACAATATCTATTCTTCTTAACATATTGTTACCTCACTTGCCAAGTATTTGAAAAAAGTACAATAGCTATTCTGCTAAAGTAGCTTCTACAACACCATCTTCATCTTTAACTGCTTTAACAGTAATTTTAGAAGGTATTTTTTGAATACCTCTTGCCCAAATTACATGATTAATAGATTCATCAAGTTTAACTTCTTCAGCTTTCATGTGTTTGGTTAAGAAATTTTTAACTTCCCTAATAGCTCTAGGAGCTCTGATAGTCCTTTTAACATTTTTTACATTTCTAAGTGGAATTGTGTAAACTCTTTCCATGATAAATCCCCCTTATAATTTAAGGCTGTTTCTTCTCCAATGTCTAGGTTTAGGTCTGTATCTA
>JAILDN010000017.1 GCA_024689425.1 Methanobrevibacter sp. | reverse complement strand
TTTTTGGAAAGTGAATCATTCTTCACTTTCGGTATCGTTATCATCTTTTAAGTCATTGAGCTTGTCCTTAAACAATTTGGCATTATGAAGCTTTTCTCTGATTTTATCGAGTTCCTCGTTAAGTTCCTTTTCCTCTTCGAGAAGGGAATTGATGAATGCTTCGCTTCCGTTGTTGTAGTCTTCATATAGCTCAAGCACGTCACGTGCGGACAATATGGAATTGTTTTTAAAGAATTCTTTTGTGTGTTCTTTTACACGTATGCTTAATGGTTTTAATCTTTCTTTTTTGGATTTTACCTCATCGTTTAAGTATTCATCTTCAAGGTCATGTTTTAATTTGTGAAGTGATTCCATCTTTGATCTGAACATATCCTCAAATTCTTCACGTGATAATTCTGGCGGTAGGTTAATTTCAAATTCACCTGGGCGGTATGATCCACCGAACCTTTCATTACCCCATTTGAATTCTCTTTGTTCTGTTTTTTCTTCTTCGGAAGTGTTGTCTTCTTCTTGTTCTATGTTTTCTTGTTCCATAGTTTCATTTTCTTCTTGTTCTATGGTTTTGTTTTCTTCATCCATTTTAGAAAACCTCCGTGATGTTTACATTTTTCAAATTTGTGTACACAATATTATGTTGGAGGTTCTACTATATAAATGTTTGTATTCATTTTTCAAAAATGTATACATTTTTTAAAAAATAATCCTATGACCACTTAAGTTCATTCTTCTGGGCCTCGGCTTCCTGACGATTCTTCTCATGCTCCTCAGCAGGACTTAAATCGAAAGGCCTTGTAAAAAATAAATCAATATCATCGACTACCTGACAGATTGACATGTGCAAAAGCTCCTTTAGGGCAAGAGACTTTTGGATATCCGTTAAATTGTCATCTGAATATATCCTGTCCTTATCTGAATTGTAGTCTTTTCTAATGTTATCCGGGTCAAGACTAATTTCCAAGTCCTCCTTTGAGTAGCCCTCATCGCTTAAAATCAAAAAGTTAATCAATGACTCCTTTTCCTCTTTAAAGTCATTTTTAGGGTTTTCAATGACATCATGGAAATACTCGTTTACTGACTGGAAGATGTCCCTTGACTCCCTTCCGTAAATCAGGTCGTTGCAGATGACATCGAAGCTGGTTGAAATGTAATACCTGTCATCTTCAAAGGATGTCTTAAAGGGAAGTTCGTATTCCTCATCAGCTATTGACTGAATCAGAACGATATCTTCATTATTCTTAAAATTATCCAGTGTAAAGCTTCCTTCCTTAATTTTATAATCGCAAAAACCGGATTTCAATGTCCTTTCAACTTCAGCTATCAAATCCGGCGTAATCTCAACAAAATTCTTGCTATCCATTTTATAATCTCCTAGGTTAAAATTAGTATCTAATCATTAATAAACTTTTCACGTTGTGTATTGATGAAAATATCAACTTCTGATTTGATTTCATCCAAACTAATCGCCGGAGTGTATGATAAAAGGGAATTGAGAACAATCAGAACGGGAATTGCCTCGCCGACATCAACATTGGAAAATGAAATGCCTTGATAGCTTATCCGGAAATTGCCGTTGGGGTGCTGTTCAATCACGAAATTGGGATTGATGAAGCTGACGTTTAACTCGCCAATGAGCTTGGCTCCCCTTTTCAAGTCGTTGAAATCAAGCTTTTTGTCGAAATCCTTTAAAAAATCGAAGTCTATGTTGTATTTGGAGTCCCTGAAGTAGCTTTCAACTAGCAGATAGTCTACAAAAACTTCCATGTCTGAAATTACATATTTATTGTTGTTGAGGATGAATTCCATTTTAATCAAAATTTAAAAATAAATGATTAATGCCCTATTGTAGGCCAAACCTACAATAATTCGAGTAGGCATTAATTATATTCCAAAGAGGGTTTTCTCGAAAGAAAACTATTAATTATTATATTAAATATAATATATAAACTTAATTATCATGATAAGGACAATTGAATAGTGTTCTTCTAAGCAAAAAACCCCATGAAAAACTCGAATTGTTTTCAAAATACCATCATTGATATAGATTTTTATCAATTATCCTAATAATGAAACAATTATCTCATTATTTTAATTAAAACATAAATGCATTTAATGTTTAAAAAAATATTAAAAGCATATGTTCCAATTAAGCAGATAATTGACTCCATTTTTCACCTCTATGGATTAAGGGAATACAAAAACAACATAAACATTGCATTGTTAAATAATCAAGACAAATATGGTCACACATGATTATCTACCCCCTATTTTTATATAATATGCGGGGTTTTTATAGAAAAAATATTTGTTAAAATGATATTTAAAGCTTGTTGAGGTCATCAATAAATAATTACTTCAAAAATACCTTATATTTAAGCATTATAAGAAAATTAATTGAATTAGAAATAAAAAGCAAAAAATTGTTAATTCATTAAAATATTATAGAAAAAAATATTAATTAACATCAATTTTCTAAAGAAAATATAAAATTATTTAACCACAATGTCTGAAGTATGTGATTCCCCATATGAACTGTCGCCCTTGAAGTAAGCGTTGATTTGGTGGGACCCTTCGCTTAAAGTCAGATTCATGCTGGCGACGCCTTCGCTGTTTGTCCTTATGGTATATGTCGTATTGTCGATTTCTATGGTAATGTATTTGTCTGCCAGGGTATTGTTTGCATTGTCCGTTAGCAAAACTTTATACTGCTGATTATATCCCAGATTGGAACCGGAAACCATAGTAAGAGTGGTGGAAACCTTGCCTGTTGTATTGGATAAAAAGATTCCGGCAGCAATAATGAGAATAACGACTGCAACACCAATTAAAATCCATTTTACGTTTGATGTCTTTTGTGCGTTTTCCCTTTTGACGTAAGTTTTACAGTTGGGACAG
>JAILDN010000005.1 GCA_024689425.1 Methanobrevibacter sp. | reverse complement strand
CATTTTATATATTAGTTTAACTAAAATAATTAATTGTAGTATTTGAACAATACTTAATTATTATATACTTACAAGAGTTATTATTCATATTATTAATTCATTATTAACATTTGATTAAACAAAAAAGGAGAAAATTTAATTATTAGAATGATTTAAACAAATTAAAGGAAACATAAACGATTTTAAAACCATTTAACAAAAAAAATCCATAATTAAATTTTCATCGAACTTTTACTCTTTTTAGTGTATAATAGGTTTAAATACCAAAGCACATGTTTATCGTATAATTTATTTATTGCCTAAAAATATGTTTAATTTTTAGAAAAATATAAATTAACCCGATTAATAAGCTAGGAGGCTTAAATATGGGAAAAGGCGAAGAATTAACTACAACAAAATATTTAATCCATGCGCAAATTAATGCAAATGGAATTGTAGAAAAACCTGATGTTGTCGGTGCTGTATTTGGACAGACTGAAGGTTTACTTAGTAATGATTTAGATTTAAGAGAACTTCAAAGGACTGGTAGGATTGGTAGAATCCAAGTCAATATTCATTCTAATAGCGGAAGGGCAAAAGGAGAAATTGTCATTCCATCTAGCTTAGATAGAGTTGAAACTGCTATACTTGCAGCATCCTTAGAAACTATTAATCGTGTTGGCCCTTGTGAAGCACAAATTCAAACTTTAAAAGTTGAGGACGTTCGTGCTGTCAAAAGAGAACAAGTAGTAGACCGTGCAAAAGAAATTTATAAAAACATGGTTGAAAGTGTTGGTCCAGCAAGCATGAAAATGATTGAAGAAGTAAGGGAAGCAATGCGTGTTCATGAAATCTCTGAATATGGAGATGACAGATTACCTGCGGGCCCTAGCATACATACTTCCGATGCAATCATTGTCGTTGAAGGACGTAGCGATGTTTTAAACTTGCTTAAATACGGCATTAAAAATACTGTTGCTGTAGAAGGAGTAAGCGTGCCTCAATCTATTGGAGAATTGAGTAAAAAAAGAACTACCACTGCTTTTGTAGATGGTGATCGTGGTGGAGAACTAATCTTAAAAGAACTTTTACAAATAGGTGATGTGGATTACATTACCCGCGCTCCGCAAGGTAAAGAAGTAGAAGACTTGGAAAAAGACGAAGTATTAGTCGCACTTAGAGATAAAGTCCCTACTGCACAGTTTTTAGCTAACCATAACATTCTTTCAGAATCTAATAACAGTCACAGAAAACATGACAAACATTATTCTAAAAAACAACATCAAAAATTTAAAAAGGAACCTGTTGAAGAAGTAATTGAAGATGATGAAGTTACTTTAATGAAAGATATGTTAAAAGAATTTGAAGGAACCGGAAACGGAGCAATCTTGGATGAAGCATTGAATATGACCAAAGAAGTTTCAGTAGAAGATATTTATGAAGAAATCAAAAATATCGAAAGCGCTGATTCTGTAATATTTGATGGTGTGATTTCTCAAAGATTAGTTGATGTCGCTGCTAAAAAAGGCATTAAAAATTTAGTTGCATTCAAATCAATTAACATAGTTAAAAAACCACACAACTTAAAAATCATTACAATAGAATAATATTGTATTAAAGAGGATTTATAATCCTCATTCTTCAATTTTTAACAGAAAAAAATGTTGAAAAGAAAATATTAATAATAAATGTTTATAAGGTAAAAAAAAAGATTTAGGGGGAAGTTAATTGAATACTACAATCGAAAATTATTATGTAGCAAGAAAAACCACTTTTGAAAGATTTCAAGAGTCTTCCACTGCTACTAAAGTAATAATGTCATTTTTAATGGCTTGTATTACTGGTTTAATGGCTCAAATTATTATTCCTCTACCATGGACTCCAGTTCCAATTACTGCACAAACATTTGCAGTATTATGCTCTGGATTATTCCTAGGTAAAAGATATGGTTGTTTAAGCCAAATAATATATATCGTTTTAGGTATTGCATTCGTCCCATGGTTTGGAGGAATGACTGGTGGTATTGACATATTTTTAGGATCCACTTTCGGATACTTTATCGGATTCATTATAGCATCATATTTCATAGGCTACATTACCGAAAAATATGTGAATGCTCGTAACTTTACTAAAATGGCAGCAGTTATTTGTACAGCTAACTTTGGATTAATCTATATTCCTGGACTTTTAGGATTAGCTTTATGGGCTTACTTAACCCAAGGTACTGTTTTAGGAATTATGGATCTCCTATTAATGGGTCTTGTACCATTTATTTTTGGAGATATCGTTAAAATTTTAGGTGCTGCTGGATTATCTAAAGTATTTTTACCAAAAGAATAGGTTATTTTTAACCTTTCTTACTATTTTTTTTAAGATTATTATGAAACTCAGATTAAGAGGCCATCATTTATTGTGTCTTCAAGGATTTCAAGGATATGGATACAATGAAGAATTTGTTTTGAATATGTCACATATCAATAAATTAAGAAAATCAAAAGATACTATTATCTCACTAACTGACGAATGCGATGATATATGCGCTCATTGTCCAAATTTAAAAAGTGACATGTGTGAAAATGAAAAACAAAACAATATAATTAAAAAAATGGACAGTGAAGTCTTATCAAAATTGGATATTAAAAAAGAATATAATGCCTTAGAATTGTTTGAAGAAATCTCATTTAAATTCAATACATTAGATAGTGTTCAAAATATATGCATTGGGTGTAAATGGAACAAAGAATGCTTATTTTACAAAAAATTAATATAAAAACGATACATTTAAATACTACTTAACATAGATATTAAAATGTTGTTATTTTACAACATAGTCCCGTAGGGTAGTGGTAATCCTTCTAGGCTTTGGACCCGGAGACGGCGGTTCGACTCCGCTCGGGACTATTTAAAAAAACTTTTTTTATGAGATTTTATATGGAAAAGCTATTACTTATTGGAACTAATACAAGAAGTATGCTTAATAGTGCATTGAAATTAGATTATGATATTTTTTCCACCAGTTATTTTTCAACTTCAGATACTCCACAACTTACAAATCAGAAAATAATTCTTGAAGAAAAAGATAATGAAAGTTGCGGCAACTTTGAAGATAATTTCAACAGCTCGACGATTTTGGAAATATCTAAAGATTATATCGATGAAGTGGACCACATTATCCCCATTTCTGGCATATCCCCTAATGAATTTTCAAAAAAGAATCAAAAAAAGATTTTAGGAAATAAAAATATTGAAAATATTGAAGATAAACATGAATTTTATCAAAAAATAAAAGATGAATTTAACACCCCTGAAACTTTTTTAATAAAAGATGTAGATGAAGCAATTGAAATTAGTAAAAATAAGCCAGAAGTTAAATATATTATAAAACCAGTCAAAGGATCTGGCGGTTATGATATAAATCTTTTAAATAATGATAGCTCTTTTCAATTAAATGATAGTAAAAAATATATCCTCCAAGAATATATTGAAGGCATCAACCTAAGTTCGTCAATTCTTGGAAGTAGAGATATGAAAAAAACAATAATGAACAGCAGATTGCTAAGTGAAAATGATTTTGAAAAAAATAATGCTTTTTTATACATTGGAAATATACTCCCATTGACCAATGAATCCATATTAACTAATGTTAAAGATATTGATGAAATAAACAAAAAGATGATAAAAACATCTGAGGATTTAGCTTATAAATTTGATTTAATCGGATCAAATGGTGTGGATTATATTTTAAATGAAAATGGACAATATGTAATTGAAATCAATCCGCGAATACAAGGAACATTTGAATGTATAGAAAAATCTCTTGAAATCAACATGTTAGATGCACACATTAAAGCCTGCCAAAATGAAATTATAAAAATTCCTAAAGCAAGATATTACAGTTATAAAAAAATCATCTACTCACCTTGCAGGAATAAATATGAAAAAATTAATTTAGACAATATCTATGACTTGCCACACATAGGATCAATTACCGAAAAAAGAGAACCGTTACTTACAATAATTGATAGGGATAATGATTTTGAAAAATTATATAAAAAAGTCGAAAATAGTGCTTTAATTGTAAATAAAGAAGCTAAAAAAAGCCAAGTAGATGCAATATAAATAATAAAAATCCTATTGTTATTAAAAAAGTAGTAGCAATCATACCATAGGTCATCCACATAAATAATTTAGCCTTATTATCTGGATTCTTCATAAATTGGTCAATTGGATCTCTTCTCATTTTTACACCATTTATAATAAATTTCTAGTAAAAATAATAAAATTCCTTAAAAATAAAAAAAATAAAAGAAAATGAAGAGAATAAGAAAAATCTTATTCTGCGGCCTCTTCAGCAGCTTGTTGAGCTTTTTCATTCTTTTCAATAGTAGACCGAATCATTTTCAAACGAACAAAGTTTTCCCTTTCCATTTCTTGGAGTCTCATATCAATATACTTTTCAGTATTTTGGAATCTTGGAATCATAATATGTTCTAAAGCATTTACTCTACGTTTTGTAGCTTCAATTTCCTCAGCTAATAGGAAAATAGTCTTTTCTACTTCACCAAGTTCAATTAAATACTTGAGAGATTCCTCGAATTTTTTAGCAGCTTCGTCTAATTGAATGGTAGTATCTGAAAAACCGTAACCTCTATCAACAATGGTTCTATCATCCATTTTAACATTAGTTACCGGTACAGCTACACCCATAACACTTCTTGAAGTAATTTCAACATCAATAGATTCTTTAACTGATAATGACGCTTTTTTAACAGCTAAATCACCCATTGCAATTTGAGCTTCAATCAATGCTTCATTAGCTTCTTGCAAACTATTTTCTGCATTTTCACGAATACCTTTAACACGATCCAAGATATCAAAAAATTCTTTGATTAAAGCATCTCTTTTTTCTTTAAGTAAACCATGCCCTTTAACAGCTAGTTTAGTCCTGTTTTTAAGAGATAATAACTCCATCCTTGTTGGATTAATTCCATCAATAATATCTTGTGCCATTTAATCACCTGTTTTAAACAAATGAATTTATTCTTTTGGAAGGTATTGTTCGATAAATTCTTCTTTAACCCTTTTGAGTTCAGCTTTAGGTAAGATTTTAAGTAAATCCCAACCGAGATCTAAAGTTTCAAAGATTGTTCTGTCTTCATCTTTACTTTGGGTGATGAATCTGTCTTCGAAAGCTTGAGCAAATTCTAAGAACTTTTGGTCCCTTTCAGTAAGAGCTTCTTCCCCTACAACCGCTACTAAATCTCTTAATTCACGACCTTCTGCATAAGCAGAATAAAGTTGGTCAGATACTCCACTGTGGTCATCACGAGTTTTGTCTCCACCAATACCACCACTCATCAAACGAGAAAGTGAAGGAAGTACATCTACAGGAGGGTAAATACCTTTCCTTGAGATTTCTCTGCTTAATACAATTTGTCCTTCTGTAATATATCCAGTTAAATCTGGAATAGGGTGAGTAATATCGTCTTGAGGCATAACTAAGATAGGCATCTGAGTAATAGAACCTTCTTTGCCGTCAATACGTCCTGCTCTTTCATAGATACCAGCAAGGTCAGTGTACATGTAACCAGGGTAACCTCTTCTTCCAGGCACTTCTTCTCTTGCTGCAGAAATTTCCCTCAATGCTTCACAGTAGTTGGTCATATCAGTTAAGATAACTAATACTTGCATACCTAAAGTGAATGCATAATATTCAGCAGTGGTTAAAGCCATTTTTGGAGTTAAGATTCTTTCAATAGCAGGGTCGTCTGCTAAGTTCATGAATACTGTTAATTTTTCTAAAGCTCCAGTACGTTCAAAGTCTCTCATAAAGAAGTTTGCTTCTTCGTTTGTAATACCCATAGCAGCGAAAATTACTGCAAACTCATCGTCTGCACCCAATACTTTAGCTTGTCTTGCAATTTGTACAGCTAAATCATTGTGAGGTAAACCAGACCCTGAGAAAATAGGGAGTTTTTGCCCTCTTACTAAAGTGTTCATTCCGTCAATGGTAGAGATACCAGTTTGAATAAATTCTTCAGGGAATTCACGAGAAGCAGGGTTCATAGGAGCCCCGTTAATATCCAATTCTTCATCAGGAATAATTTCTGGTCCACCATCAATAGGTTTACCAATACCGTTAAAGATACGGCCCATCATGTCTCTGGATACACCGATTTTTGCGGTTTGACCAGTGAATCTGGTTTTAGTATCTTTAGTGTTCAAATCATTAGTTCCTTCGAAAACTTGGATAACAGCAACATCTTTAGTTACTTCAAGAACTTGTCCACTTCTTTTTTCACCATCAGGTGTTTCAATATCTACAATTTCATTGTAACCAACGCCTTCTACTCCTTCAACAACCATTAAAGGACCTGAGACTTCAGATACAGTAGTATATTCTCTAGTTTTAATATTTGTATTCATTTTTAAGCCTCACTGCATTGT
>JAILDN010000001.1 GCA_024689425.1 Methanobrevibacter sp. | reverse complement strand
CGAGAACATGTGCTTGAAAAATATGAAAAATTCAGAGTAGTGCAAGATGAAAACTTCATTTCTGACTTTGATCAAATGATTTTAGATATTAAACGTCTAGAAGGAAAATAATATAATTTAGTTTAAAATAATTTTTGTTGTAAATCAATATAGATTGGCTCTGAAACTTATTTTACAACATCACAAATCATTAATGACAATTAGGTTAATCAATATTTAATTGAAACATCATTTCAAAAAAAAAATAGAAACGATAATCAAAAAAGATTATCCTCCGTCTTACTTAAGTTTTTAAGGTAACTGTTTGCATAGACAATAGCTATTAATCCACCAATTGTATATCCAACCAATATTCCAAACCATACACCATTTATTCCCCACCCCATGATGATTCCGAATATTACTGAGAAAAATGTTGCGCATATCGCTTCCCTGATAATTGTAAAAATCAGGGAATGTGTTCCCTTACCAAGACCTTGGAAGACATAAGTTGAAATGACTCCTCCAGGAAAGACTATAAAGAACCATGCAAAAATGTGGAAGAAGGTTATTGTCGGGTTCAATAATCTCATACTTGTTTCACCGTATGAAAAGACATATGCAATTTGCGGAGCGAAAACTAAAAAGATTACCAATGCGGCGATTCCAAGCAGTGTTCCAAACTTCATTGAATAATCATAGGCAACCTTAATGTTTTTATAATTCCGAGCCCCATAATTTGCAGCCACAATTGATATCAATGCAGTTGATATTGCCATCATCGGTTCGGTTGATAATGTTACTATTCTCCAGCCGTTTTCAAAAACGGCGATTGAATCTGTGGTTGACACCGCAAGAATTATGAAATGCATGACTGCAGTTATGAAAGTTATGAAAATCATTTCACAAATTCCGGGAACAGCAACCTTCAATATATCAATTGTAATTCCTTCATCATATTGAAAATTGCTTAATGTAGGTTTTAGATAAGTGCCTTTTTTGATATAAATCCAATAGATGATTATCGCTAAAACAATGGCTAAGGAAATGATTGTGGATAATGCCGCCCCAAACATTCCCATGTTTAATGTATAAATGAATATCGGATCTAGAACCATATTGACAACGGCACACAATACCATAACATACATTGTTCTTTTAGTGTCACCCTCAGATCTTAAAAGACCGTATAATGCATTGGGCATCACTACAAAAATACTTGCCAAAAAGTAGATATGCCCATATTGCATAGCGTAATCAAGAGCTACACCACGCCCACCTACACACATCAGCAATTCCCTTGCAAATACTGTAAAAATCACTGTAACGATAACGGATACAAGTATTGTTAGTAAAACTGAATGTGTTGCTGCATTATCAGCCATCTTGTCATTTTTCTCACCGATGCATTTTGACACAACAGATGTGATACCTGCACCAAGACTTGTTCCAATGCTGATAATTAAAAATTCCAAAGGTATTACAAAACCAACAGCTGCAAGCTGGTCTGCACCAAGGCCTGCAACCCAAAACGAATTGATGATGTTGTATAATGAAATCACCATCATTGACAGCATCAATGGCAATGCCAATTTTTTAACGGCTTCTTTTGGATTTCCTCTAAGTAAATTTACTCCTTGTGTTTCATTACGCTCCATAGTATATTATCTCCAATTAAATTAAATTATTAAATAAAAATGTTAAATTTTGAAACTACCCTGAAAACTAGTTAAATATAAGATAGCATAAGCTAATATAAACTATAATTCAGATAGTTTAATCCTAAAAAAAAGTTATTTATAATCTAATTGGGGATGCTACTACACATACGCACATAATATTCAAATCCATTATAATTAATAATACCATTTTTACTCATCAAAATATAAGTATTTTATTAAAATTAAATTCAATATTAACATTAACATCGACCATTTTGTTATTTGAAACTTGCTTTTGAAAAGTAGTTGATGTATATGCATAGTTGAAATAGATATTGATTTTTAGTACCCTTACCGTTAATGTAATAGTTGTTTCATTAAAATAGAAGTTGTGAACACACTATTGTTTTAATAGACATTAACACAAGTTATCAAGTGCAGTACACTATATAAAAAATCAAAATATATTTAAACTTTAAATTCATTAAGTATTAAGAGAAAAAAAGGAGGATGAAAAATGAAACTTTGGAATCCTGCAGCATTTTTTATAAGCTTAATAATGAGTTTTTTAATGTGTGCAATATTCGGACTACCAATGGGAATGCCAGTGGATTCTTTATTTTACTTATGGCCAGTAAGATGGGTAACTGCATACTTGCTAATTAATATTGTTGTTTATCCAATCGGATTCGGACTTGCTAAAATAGTATTCGGTTTTGACCCTTTGGCAAATGATTAAGGTTTTCATAACCTTAATCCCTAATTTTAAAAAAAAACAATATTAAGGCCCACGATTCTGAATTTAAAAGTTATTTTTTCTCTTCACTGCATGAAAATACTCATCAGTTTTCCAATTATCTTAAAAATAGGCGCATGCATTTGGACATTCCCCAAAACCAATATAATTTTTCTACACACCACACATACAAATCAAAATTACATTATGCTTAATATTATGTCAAATACACCCATCATTTGAAGGCCAATATATGATATTACAATTACCTGCAGTGCTTTTAATTTTGTAGGATTGATCTTTTTAGATAGGTTAGCAGCATATCCTGATACAATAATGCTGGTTATTGTTAAAAATACGAATTGAAGCAAGTTGACATAACCTAATGAAAAATCTGGCAATCCTTGAACACCCCAACCTAAAACAATATAACAGATTACCCCTGCAAGTGTGGTTGCGATGCTTAATGCTGAAGTTGTTCCGATAGTATTTGTTATAGGATATTTGAAGTATGCCACAAAAATCGGTATGATAAATGCCCCTCCTGCAGGACCTATCAATCCGCTTGCAAGACCACACGCAAATGCAACAGAGTAAAATAACCCTGCTTCAGTTTTAATATTATCTAACGATGTGGGAGATTTTATTAAAACTAAAAATACTGTTGAAACTATACATATTACACCAAACAAAATCTTTAAAACCGCAACATCAATGTACTGAGATATGATTGCGCCCAAAATGGCACCTACGAAACCTAAGGCCATCATTGGTTTAAGGTGTTGTTTCACTATTAGATTGTTTTCTTTATGCTTTCGGGTGCTGTTTATCATGGTGACGCAAATAACAGCAAGCCCTGTTGCAAAAGTAATCGTCAGGGACGTTTTAGGATCACATCCCATGGATGTTAAAAGATAATATTGGATTGGAGTGATAACAATTCCACCGCCAATCCCCAAAAGGCCTGCCATGAAACCTGCAAAGCAACCTCCAACCAACAGCAAAACAACATAAAATAGTAAATCCATTATTGCACCAAGCACTCTTTGAAATTTAAATCTTTAAATTTTTGCACAGATTTCTTTAATATCACTTTCGACTTCGTCGAGGTCAATTTCCTTTTGAGAGAGATTGCTTTGAGCAATCATGGAATTATATTCAAGTTCACCAACAACAGATATGTTATCATCCAGTTGTTCCAATACCAGGTCTCTGGTATTTTCATCAATTTTATTTAATATTACTACATAATCCTTGGATGCCTCTTTTGATAATTCCCCTATCTTATTTGCAAGCAAGATTGCATCGCCTGATGGATCAACTATTGAAATAAGCTTGTCTGCAGATTCTATCACCCCTCTTCCAATGTGTTCTATTCCCGCTGAAGTGTCTACCAATACCACTTCATTGTCTTCCAAAACT
>JAILDN010000097.1 GCA_024689425.1 Methanobrevibacter sp. | reverse complement strand
CCGGACTTGAACCAGCGACATCTAGATCTTCAGTCTAGCGTTCTCCCATCTGAACTACCATGGCATATGGACCGAACGAGATTCGAACTCGTGATCTCCTCCACGTCAAAGAGGAATCATACCCCTAGACCACCGGTCCTGCATAACATAATATCTTCTATAAAAAGTAATATATAAAACTTTCCAACTGCAGAACCTAAAAAATAAAATAAATTGACCAAGAAAATGGCCAATAGATTTCTAAATAAAAAGTAAAAAGCCTATTTGATAGCTAATTTGATATCTTCAGCTTTTACAGTTTTTCTACCAGCGTGGCGTGCGAAATTAACAGCTTTTTTAGCGATTTCGTCACCTTTTTCTTCTAATGCTTCAGCTAATGCAATTTTAGCTTCATCACTAATTCTTTGAGCTCCAGCATTTTTTAAGATACGACCTAC
Source organism: Methanobrevibacter sp. (assembly GCA_024689425.1). Taxonomy (GTDB): domain Archaea; phylum Methanobacteriota; class Methanobacteria; order Methanobacteriales; family Methanobacteriaceae; genus Methanocatella. The sequence continues at coordinate 45,171 of JAILDN010000097.1, read as the reverse complement.
TGGTGCGATTGGTAATTCACTCATTATTTCACCTCCAATTAAAAGATAGTAAAGCATAGTATATAAATGTTTTGGAAAAAAAGCCCTCTATTTCACCCATATATTAACCACCCCATTATTAAGTAACCGATTTAACAATACAAAAAAAATAATGAAAAGATTAAAAATTAAAGACAAAAAATATATGAAAATTATAAAAAAAACAATATAGAAAAAAATAAAAAATTAAATTATTCTACAATCCCTTTTAGATATGTAGCTGTTGCATGTGTGATTTTAACGCCAACAAAATCGCCTAGATTAACATTATCAATAATTACTGGAATATAAGAATCAGTTTTAGCTATAAATCCACCTTTAGAACCTTTTTCAACAACCAACACATTCTGATGAGAATTAAGTAATTCTTCGTTCTCTGCTTTCGTAATTTCACTCTTAATTTCGGATAAAAATTTAGAACGTTTTTTCATCACATCATGAGGAATTTCCTCAAGCGATGAAGAAATTGCACCTTTCCTATGTTGATATTTTGATAAATGAATTAAACTTGGCCTTACATTATTTAATAATTCGACAGTTTTTTCAAAATCATCATCGCTTTCAGTTGGATAACCCACAATAATATCTGTAGCTAATGTCAAATTTGGAATTTCATTTTTAAATTTATTTACAATTTCAAGATATTGATCTACTGTATGGCCCCGCCTCATTTCTTTTAAGACTTTATCACTACCACTTTGTATTGGTAAATGAATGAAATTATATACATTAGGATGTTTAATAGCATCAATTATTTCATCAACATCATTTAAAATGTTTTTAGGATGCATCATTCCAACACGAACTCTAAAATCTCCATCTAAATTAGCCACTTCTTTGATTAAATCAGATAGTTTTTCACCAGTGTCCCGACCAAAAGCAGCTGTATCCTGAGCAGTGAGTTGGATTTCACGAGCCCCATTTTCAATAGCTTCCTTTGCCTCTAGTTTAATATCTTCAATAGGATAACTATTTAATGGTCCTCGAGCAAAACGAGTACAACAAAAAGTACAAGCACCTAAACAACCTTCACAAATTTGAATAATATGAATTAAACTATCATCGGTGATTTTAGGAACACCAACTTTACTTTCTTTAGAAAGTCCATATTCACGAATAACTTCACCACAATAAGTTTGTTCAACAACATCCGCAACTTTATTTAATTGATGAGGACCAATCCAACTACAATTAGGCCCAATAGAATCTAATTTTTCTGGGTCTATTTCAACCATACAACCCCCAACAATTATTTTCTTTTCAGGGTAATTCTCTTGCAACTGTTGGATTTTATAAACAATCTTATTTTCAGTCGGTAATTTTACATAACAGGTATTTACAATAATAACATCAGCATCATCTATATTATCAACTAAATCAATGTTATTTTCATTCAAAACACCGGCCATAATCTGACCATCAGCTTTGTTAAATGTACATCCGTATGAATCAATATATACTTTCATAGATTATGTCTCACAGAGTTATGTTTTTTTGAATATGTCTTTAGTTAAATCATAATCAAAATTATTGAATTTGACAGGTTTTGAATAAACTCTTTTAATAACACCCGCTTTAGCAAAACCAGAAGTAAGTTTTCTTTCATTAGTTTTAATAACATGCACTTTAACAATATGATTTTCAATTTTTACAACATCACCTGGAGCGATTTCAAAATCTCTATCCAAATCCAATTTATATGAATCAACTTTTCCGTGCAAATCAACAGAAAATCCAATACGGGCAGGAATTTCGACAGAAGTTGCCCATATTGTTTCAACATCATCAAGTAATGCTTTATTAACTCTTTTATCATCAACTTCAATACTAGTAACTTCTACCTGACCCAAATCTGAAAGTAAGTTATCTCCAACTTTTAACTCATCACTTGGAGATAATTCAATTGTAGTTTTATGGGATTTATTCTGTTCAGATATGATAAGCCTATATTTCTTAGGTTTTTTTGCTGATACAACGTCTTTAAAGACATGGCCACAGTCAAAACATTTTAAAAGATATTCTTCCATAAATTTCTTTTTCGATTCTTTTTGTTTTGCATTAAGTATCTCAATATCATCAGAACCACAAATAGGACATTCCATTTTAATGCCTCCTATAAAAATAAAAATTAATCATCATTTAAATAGTGGTTTACTAAACCACCATCCTCTAAAATATTTAACATGAATTCTTTAAATGGTTCGAAGCTAACCCTTTCACCAGAAGTTTCATTAATTAAAATTCCTTTGGATAAATCTATTTTAATAATGTCTCCGTCTTTAGCTTCTATATCGCTTACAATAACAGGTAAACCAATATTAATTGCATTTCTATAAAAAATTCTCGCAAATGATTTTGCAACAATAGCATCAACACCTGCGGTTTTAATGGCGACAGGCGCCTGTTCACGTGAAGATCCACATCCAAAATTATCGCCTGCAACTATAATATCGCCTTTTTGAACATTTTTTGTGAAATCAGGCCTTTCTCCTTCTAAAACATGATCTGCCAAATCCTGAGGATTAAAAGTTCTTAAATATCTCCCAGGAATAATAACATCAGTATCTATATTTTCACCAAATGTCCAGGTTTTCCCACTAATAACATCCATAACTATCACTATTTTGTAAGAATATGGCCATGATTTTGAGCCTTGGTCGTAATCACTATTCCATCATCACCAACATACTCTTTAATTTCTTCCACAATATGCTTATTGGTTTTATCATAAAAAGAATAAACAGTTGGTCCGAATGAACTCATACCCACAGCATATGCGCTAATTTCAGTTAATTTATTCATTAATGCTTTAATATTATCTGATTGAAGAGAAACTTCAATATTTTTAAAACCGATTGTCTGTAATTTATTTATAATATTTCCAAAGCAAGGTAAATCTTTTTCAAGTAAAAACGGTATTAAATTCACAAATACTAAATGAGAAAATAATTCGACTTCATTACGATCAATAGGACAATATTCCTGAAAAATATTTACTTCTTTTTGACCATTGACACTAACATCAGATTTCAATATTACAAGTAATACACCCCATTCATCAGGAAACTCATAACGACCGAATAATTGAGGAGGACTGGCTTTAGATGCAGAAGATGGTAAAAATGATGATTTTTCTTTTATACTATGACCACCATCCACAATAAACCCTCCCTGGTCAAAAGCAAATACTCCAATACCTGAAGTACCTCCACGACCAGTGATTTTTCCAAGACTATAACCATTGGATTCTTGACCAATATGCTCACAAATAAGTTTTCCAGTTGATAAAGCTATTTGAGTTCCAGAGCCAAGCCCTGAATGAGGAAGATATGCACTATCAACCCTAAAATAAAATCCTTCATCTATATCATAAAAATTAATAACTTTTTCAGCTGCTGAAGTGATTTTTTGATTACATTCTTGTTTTATACTGTCAGTAAATGGAAAATTATCGTTAAATTCAATATTTATTCCTTTTTCAGCAGGTTCTGCATATAATATAAAGTTTGGATCTTTAATTGTGAGCCCTATACCTCCATCAAGCCTTCCATAAGATCCATTCATATCAATAAGTCCCAAATGAAGTCTAGAGGGCGATTTAATATACATTATAATGAAACCTCAAATTATTAATTTATTTTTTAGATCCAAATGGAGTTGAGAATTTTTCTTCTACACTCTCACGATACATTGAATTCATAGTACAGAATGGAATTATTCTACCATCCGGCGTTGCATAATGAATAACACATTTTTTAACTCTATCTTCATCGAAGTTAAATGGATCCATGAAATGCATACATGAAATAAGCATGGCATCTTTAGAAAAATCTCCTAATGCTTCATAGGATCTGTGGGTAAATACATTTAAAAATATTCTCTTAATATCTAAATTTTGAGGTGATTCTTTAGTGTGAATTAATTTAGGAAGAGCTTTAGTTGCACTTGCTAAAACCCTTTTTCTTTTTCCTTCTAATAATCTTTCAGTGAATCCACCTAATTTTTCACATAATCCTTCAACATCAACGAAGCGGGTAATAGGGATTAATTTATCTTTGCCTGGACCTTCGGTTTTATCTCTAAATACATAAGTTGCAATACCACAGTGTTGGTGGCAGTTAAGAGTAACACTAGGTTTTCCTCCATCGAGAGCACCTATGAAATTAGCAATAGGTTCTACAAATGATGGTGGGTAAAAATCAGTTGTTTTAACTTCCCCATCAGTTTGATCTTCAATAATTTGAATAAAATCAGGGATAGTGATTCTTTGCGCTTCTACTTCATCAGCAGGAGTTCTTCCAGCAAATGATACAGGTTGGAAGTTGACTCCATAAATAATATCATTATTATCAAATGCAAATTTAATAATTTCACCAATTTGATGGTCATTTACCCCTTTAATTAAAGTAGGAACTAAAACTATGCCCAAACCTGCTTTTCTACAATTTTCAATAGCTTGTAATTTGTAAGGAAGTAAATCTTTTCCCCTGTTATTAATGTATGGCTCAGGAGTTACACCATCAAATGCCAAGTAAACAGTGTTTAAACCAGCTTCTTTTAATTGTTTAGCCAATTCTTCTTTTCTTGCTAATCTTAAACCATTAGTTGCTATTTGAACATGTGTGAAACCTTCTTCTTTAGCCATTTCAACTAATTCAACAATGTCTTTTCTGACAGTAGGTTCACCACCAGCATATTGAATAGCAGGAGTTGGATTTGGCTTTAAATTTCTTAGATTTTTAAGCATTTGTCTGATTTCATCCTGGGTAGGTTCGTATAAACGTCCTGAAGCAGCTGCATTAGCAAAACAGACAGGACACTTTAAATTACATCTATTCGTAACATCAATTAAACCTAAAACAGTAGATGTTTCATGTTTTGGACAAAGCCCACAATTAGAAGGGCAAGTTGCGATACCCTCCACACAAGGATTTTCTACTGAAGTAATTGATGGTTCATAATTATTTACCCTATTATATTCTTCAGCATTACTCCAATAAGTGTTAATAAACTCACCATGTTCATCACAAGTCTTTTTAATGAGGATTTTTCCATCTTCCTCATAAACTTCCGCATCAAGTGGTTTACCGCACTCCGGACATAAACTTTTTGTATCTTTTATTTTCAAAAAAATCACCTTACTAACAAAACGTACGCATTAGTATAAAACATAATATGAATATTTTAGTTAATTTACTATTTATAGTTATTTAAAATTTAAATACTTTAATGATTATAAGTTATATTGATTAAAATTAAATGGAGTAAAAAAACAATGAATTTTGACTTTTCACAACTAGTGATTACCTGTATATTTGTTCTCTACTTTTTACTTCCAGCATACATCGCCAATAGCGGAGGATTAATCTTCGGAGGGGGAAAACCTATTGATTTAGGAAAAAGTGATTCAAATGGAATCCGTTGGATTGGAGACGGTGTAACCTGGAGAGGATTAATAGGAGGAACAATTTTAGGAACACTAGTTGGGGCCATTCAAGGTTACTACGGCATTAATTTACTCGCATTATTTGGAAAATACATTACTACACCAATTGCTACTAATCTTTTAGAAGGTATTATTATCGGTTTTTTACTCTCATTTGGTGCATTGATTGGAGATGCATTAGGTAGCTTTTTAAAAAGAAGATTGGGCATTGGTCGTGGAAAACCAGCACCAATACTTGATCAAATTGATTTTTTAATTGTAGCGCTGCTCTTTTGTTCAGTTGTAGTTAGTTTTGATTTAAAATTCATTATAATAGCTATAATATTAACTTTAATTATCCATTTACTATCTAACACTGGAGCGTACCTGCTTGGAATAAAGGATGTATGGTATTAATTCAGATATCTGTTCATCATCACTGCAGTTCCAACAGCAGGTGCAACCACACATTGTTCATCAGTCAAAATATCACCCATTGATTTAACTTCAAGGTCCAATGATTCAGCTGCAGGTTTATCTAAAATATCCTTACCTATGCCCGTTGTAATAATTAAATCTAACCCCTGAGTTTCATGAACTTGTTTTAAACCATCCGCAATTTGTGCAATTTGCTTTTCATGGATATATTCCGCCATTTTTAATATGTCCTCTTTGCTTAACATTTCTAAATCCGCACAAACGACACGTGCAATTCTTTTTGCACAATCAATTTTTGATTTGGATTCACCATCAAATGTATCGCAAACATAATCATCTTCAGTAATTAAATCTAAAACCATGTAAACATCAGCAGTTTGGGCAAATAATTCACTTGCTACACGATAATTTTTTCCATTTAATTCAACTTTATCCAAAAAACTAGCAAGATTTGTTCTTAAAGTACCTGTATATACCAATTCCCCAGTTGCAGACCTATCAAAATCAGATTTACCAATAGCACATTCCTTTCCATCTTTAATTGGAATAATGTCTGTTGTAGTACTTCCAGTATCAATAAAAATACAATTATCAGAAATTAAAGTTGCAATTTGAGCTGTAGCAACCCAATTAGCAGCAGCTGCTTTAAGTGGGGTTTTTTGGATTTCTTCTAAAGACAACATTCCATCAATTCCAACATAAGCTATTGGACATGCAAATGTCTCTTCACATTTTTTTACGACATCTAATACCCCATCCTTTTTAGTATCGTAAGCATCCACAAGTTCTGCAGTCATTGAAATACCAACTGCATCAATTTCAGATAAAGGACAAATATTTTCTATCAATTCCCTTAATACATGTGATAAATCATCATTATTACTCCACATTGGAAGATAAGCGAAATCAACTTCAATATTTTTAATTTCACCGTTTTCAAATTCTATAATAGCTAAATCAGTGTTTGCTCCACCAATGTCAAAACCGGCAATTTTCATGTTTTAAATTCTCCTAATTATTAAATTATCTCCGGATTTTTTAAATTCAACTTTCCCCTCAAGAGAAATATCCAAATCATCAAAATTCTCATTAATTATAGTTTTTGCAATATTAAAATTAGCTATTTTTTTAAGACCGACATAAGGAGTTGTGAATCTTGAGTTTATTTCAAGCAAGTAACCCTGATAAATATCATCCTCAGCAATTAATAAATCAACACCAACAAATCCTTTTAGGCCTTTAACATGTTCACATGCTTTTGTTGCTATCTCAAAAATCTCATCTTTATATTCGCTTTCAAAAGGCAACATGCCTCCAACATAAGTTCCTTTTTCATCTTTAAGCTCAACAAATTGTTTATTTAGGCTAATTGGTATTGCTTTGCCATCATTACATAACAAGCTTACACTTACATCTTCCCCTTCAATGAATTCTTGGATTATTATCCTTGAACCTGGAGGGAATATTTCTTCCAAGTCATAACTTAAATCATCGATATTTTCAATGACAACTATGTCTTCACAATCCACACCAATTAATGGTTTTATGATAATTTTTAAAGGTGTTAATGGATCTTCAGCTTGCCATTTTTCATACAAGTTTTCAATAGCCCTTTTCCAATATCCTTTAGGGTCAATTTTCATTCTAAATGACCTTGGTTGAGGTACAATATTAAAAAGCTCTTCATAGGTTTGGAACTTATCGGAGGATATAAGGCAGGCTTCACTTGATGAAGTGTATACATAGACATTATTTTCTTCCAAAATTTTGGTGATATTGTATAAATTATTATTATTTTCAGCAGCAATGAAAATAGCTTTGTTAAAATCTGCTGCATTATCCTTTAGCCATGAAACAATGTCTTCATCGATTAATATTGGGTTAACATTACCATATTGTGAAATAATATTTCCATAATATTCATTAACAACAACATCAAGATTATACTCTTTTAAATCATCAATAAGTGCAAATAACAATGCTTCCGCTTCTGAAATTATACATTTATCTTTTTCGCCCGAAGCCGTGAAATATTCAAAAACCAATATTCTGTCTTCAGTAGTAGATGTCATAAGTAACACACATTTCTTTTAAGTTTAATTCATCTGTTGGGAAGCACATTTTCTCTCCATCAAATACCATGTGAATTAAAGCGTTATTTTTATCTTCAAATTCTTTAACGGTAATATCCTCATCAATTAATTTCATTTTTCTGTCAAAGGACCCCATAATATCTTCTGGAGCTTCAATGTCTAATAATCCTTCATCATAGTATTTTTGGATAGCATCTACAGTTTGTACTGCGGAATCACCTTGGCCATATGGATTTGGAGCATTTTTCATCTTGTTTGCAAATTCCTCATCGTTCAAGATTTTATTTGCATTTTCTAAAATTACGTCCTTATCTGAACCTACGAGAATATTTCCTCCAGCACTTACTGTTTCTGGCCGTTCAGTATTATATCTTAATGTTAAAGCAGGTACGTCCAATGTAATTGCTTCTTCTTGAAGACCACCGGAATCTGTTAAAATCAAAGTGGATTTGGAAGTTAAGAGTAAAAAGTCCAAATATCCAACAGGTTTAACGATATGAACATGTTCCAAATCATTTAATTCATCGAATAAACCGAAGTTCTGTAATGTCTTTTTAGTTCTTGGATGTATTGGGAAAATAATATTCATTTCATTTAACTCTTTAAGAGCACCGATAATATTAGTAACTCTTGTTTTATCATCAACATTTTCAGCCCTATGCATAGTCAAAGTCAATATATTTTCCATATTTTCAATATCTAATGCTGCTAATGATTCTTCTTCAATTCCACGTTTTTCAGCAATTTCCAAATGTCTAAAACAAGCATCAACTACAGTATTTCCAGTGATAAATAAATTTTTCCTTGAAAAACCTTCAGCCAATAAATTTATTGCTGATTCTTCAGTTGGAATAAAATACATTGTTGAGGTCACATCACAAGCTCTACGATTAACCTCTTCAGGCATGGTCATGTCAAAAGACCTAAGTCCAGCTTCAACATGGCCAACAGCGATATGCAATTTAGAAGCAACTAATGCGCCGGCAAGAACAGCATTAGTATCACCCTGAACCAAAACAATATCTGGCTTTTCATCCATTAAAACCTCTTCAATGCCTTGCATCATCAAACCAGTTTGCTTACCGTGAGATCCTGAACCCACATTAATATTATAATCCGGAGCAGGAATCTCTAAATCTCTAAAAAAGTTATCAGACATCTCCTTATCATAATGCTGACCAGTATGAATAAGAGTCAAATCAATATCGCGCTTTACAATCTCATCAATAATTGGAGCCATCTTAATAATCTCAGGCCTAGTACCAAGTACAACAGCTATTTTCATAATATCACTTAATATAATATCTATCAAAATACTTTAAAAAATTTTAGGAAAAAGACCTAATGATTAATGAAATCCATTAATTTACCTTCATCAGGAATATAATTACCAATGAGTATTGAACCTATAACAAAAGCAAATGCCAAAGAAACCGCAGTCATTCCCACATTAAGAATAAAAGCTTCAATTAGAGATTTTACTGGAAATGAATCAGAATATTTAAATTTTGCATAAATAGCTGAAATTAAAGGAGCAAGTGTCATAAGAAAAGAAAAAAGTAATACGAATAGGATTGATATCTCCCATAATTGCGAATTATCGTGATATATAGCAAGATAAAGCCCAAAGAGAAATCCGCAAACTATATCTAATATACAAAATTTATCAAAAACATTATAGATTCGTCCCATAATGATACCTCATATAACATTTTTATTGTTAAATAATTTAAAGTTTTGGATATTAATTAACGATTTAACTGAACAAATAGAAAATTAAATCGAATTTTAACATTCGATAACCTAAATGCGATGTGAAAAATTTTCACTTAATTAACATCAAGAAGTATTCACTATTTAATCCGAATATACACAATTTATTATTCTATTCTCAAAATCAAATGATTAACTTTTTTAATGTAATAAATATAAAACATATACCATCAAAAAGGGAAAATTTTTGATGAGAGGAATTATATGTTAGACAATTTTTTCAAATTAAAGGAAAATGGTACAAATTTTAAAACTGAAATAATCGCAGGTATCACTACTTTCCTCGCTATGGCATACATTTTAGGTGTAAACCCTTCAATGTTAGCAGAAGGCGGAATGCCTGCGACAGGAGTCTTTTTCGCAACAGCACTTTCTTCAGGTATTGCATGGGGATTCGTAGTATATGCTTTAGCAACTATTGCGGCCGGTAAAATAAAAGAAATGAACTGGGGAATATTAGTACTAGCAATTGTATTTATAATCTACCTATTCTTCGGTTTATAGTTGTATGATTAATTCCTGCAACTTTTTTACTTTTTTAAAGTGATAAAATGTTTAAAAAAATATCTCTAATTATGATAATATTGTTACTTGCAACAAGCTTTGTATTTGCCTCTAAAAATATTAGTGATTTAAATATTCCTTCTGATTTTTCAGGACAGAGAAAAGATGGTAATTATTTTATTCCAAAAGCTTATGATAATCCCAGATTTATAATTGCAGAATTTAATGAAAGTGATAATCTATTTAAAAATTCATCAATACATGAAGCTTGGCCAACAAATGAAACTAATATACTTTACTTCTTCAATAATCAAGCCAGTGACTTGGGCGCTGTTGAATTAATAGAAATTGATGGAAAAAAATATACTGTCACAGTATTGTATGCAACAACCGTTAAAGATAAAGATTACATGAAAAAAGCCGTTAATTACATATTGGAATTTAATAAGCTCAACAACATAACTCCAATAACCCCCAAACTAAAGTAAATCATCTAAACTAGATATCATTGACTCTCTAATCGCATATTTTTTCTGCAGATTATCAAGAGAGTCAACCAAATTTCTTTTAAATCTCTCACAGGCATAATCATCATATGTAAATTTAATACCCTCATATTTAATATCCATCAAAATTAAATAATCTGGTTCCATTACTTTAATATTAGCTCTTGGAGATCCTTCTTCAGGATTTAATAAATCGTTGATCTCATCTAAAGTCATCTTATCTCTGGCAAAATCTACAAAAACACGCATCATTTTTCTAACCATATTCCACAAGAAAGACTCACCATAAATATCAACAAAAATTGGAGAGATAGTTTCATGTAAATTTGGGAATTCTCTTTTGTGATAATCATCTAAATTAACTTTAGTTATTTTTATATCGTCGATTGTTCTTGTAGTGGTTTTTTGAAACCTTTTAGTAAAATTAGTGAAGTTATGGGTTCCCTTAAAAACTTCAGCCACTTCATTTAGTTTTTCCACATCTAAATCCTGGAATAATAAATAACGATACTGCCTCATTTGGGCATATCTTGGTTTAAATGCATAACGAACTGGAGCACTAGCTAAAATTTGAATATCATCTGGAAGACTATTGTTAATTTCATTTACCCTAACTTCTTTTTCAGACTGGAAACTTATTACATTTCCTAAACTGTGAACCCCTGCATCAGTCCTACCTGCAATTCTGAATCTAGATTTCTTTAAGTCATCGATATAATCCAATTTACGTAAATGATATATTAACTCTTCCTCAACAGTTCTCAAATCCGGCTGTCTTTGAAAACCATGAAAATTAGTTCCAATATATCCAATTTTTAAAGCTGTTCTTTTCATTAATTAATACTATAAATCTAATATAAAATAAGTTTTCGGATATTAAAAAATAAAAAGACTTTAAAAAAATGAATTCATAAGCATGTGTAATTTTAATATGGCTGGCACATACTCATTATAATTAAAAATCAAAACTCTACAGCATAATCAAAATTTAAGTGAGGCATAGGAATTTCAAAACCACATATCTCTTTATCCATATGCACGGTTTCTAATTCATCAGCAGCATCTAATGTTACAATAAAACCCATTTTTGTCCAAAAGGTAAGTGCTCCATCTAACGTTTTATGGGTATGTAAATAAATTTCATTATAACAGCAATTGTTGGCAAAATTTTCGGCTATACAGAACATTTTTGAAGCCAAGCCTCGGCGCCTATATCTCCTATCAACGAATAATCTCCATATGCTAGCAGTATCCTCTTTATAATACCTGCCTTTAAATTCATTGAAATTTTTATCATATGCCCTAATACCAATTGTAGCTATAATCTCATTAGTATCTGCATCAAAAGCTATAAAAAAATTATTTCTATTGGGATTAATATAATACTCATCCATTTTAACGATGTCCTGATGCCATTCTGGAACATAATCAAAACCGAATTCTTGTTTAATTTGTTTAAATAAAAATTCTTGAACATCATTTACTGAATTTTCATCCAATTCTTTAATAATTATATTCGTCATGAGAACCCCATCCACAAAAAGTATTACTTTTATTATATTATAATATGCAATTAGTAATACTTTTTCATAAATTTTGAATAACTCTATAATATAATAAGGAAAAATTAATATATAAAATTTTTTATTTGAAAATTTGAAATGAACAGTAAAACTCAATATTTAAAAATAATTGAACTTTTAAATTATTAATAATTGTTTTATATTAAAAAAAAGGAAATAGAACCACACAACGAACTAATCATTAGTTTTAATTAATTTCTTAATATATAAATCAGCCCAAATTAAGGTAATATTATTGGATACAATTTCACCTAAAACAATACCCATCCAAGCTCCCCAAACACCAAAATTAAACACAACACCAAGTAAAACTGCAAAGAAAATAGTAAATCCGGTTTCTCTCATTATTGTTTGAAACATTGCAGTTATTCCACGACCAACACCCTGAAAAACATATGTTGATGCGACTCCAACCGCCATTGTTGGATAATAAATAACAATCCACTGTAAAAAGCTTGTAAGTTCCGAAGCAATCCTTACACTACTTCCAGAAGATGCAAATAATGAAGCAATATCTCCTGCAAAGACATTAGTTAAAATAGCTACTATAAAAGCAAAAACAATAGAAACTTTCATTGCATACCTATGGGCTATTTGGATATTTTTATAGTTTTTAGCACCATAATTTGCTGCAATAACACTTATTAATGCAGTTCCAACAGCTAATATAGGAGTAGTGCCGATAGTTACTATCCTCCATCCTGTAGAATAAACAGCAACCGAATCTGTTGATGATACGAAAGCCAATAAAGCTGAAAATACCGCTGCAAAGAATGCATTATTTAAAAGTTGTACACTTGCTGGAATCCCCACTTTAATAATATCTCGACTAATATCTCTTTTAAAATCAAAATTAGATAGATTTGGCTTTAAATAAGTATCTTTTTTAATATAAAACCAATAAATCAACATTAAAATGACAAAAACGGCAGAAATGATTGTTGCAATAGCAGCTCCTTTAACTCCCAAATTTAAACCGTAAATAAAAATCGGATCCAAAATCATGTTTAAAATAGCTGATGCAATCATGGCATACATCGGCCTTTTAGTATCTCCTTCCCCTCTGTAAATTCCATATAGTGCATTAGAAAGAATAAGAAAAATTGAACCTAAAAGAATGATATTACCATAATCTGTTGCATAACCAATAGTTTTGCCAGCACCCATTGCATTCAAAATAACTTCAAGAAAAATAAAAAGAATAATTGTTATTATTAATGATAGAATAATATCTATCAAAATTGAATGAATTGAAGCATTGTCTGCCTTTGATTTATTTTCTTCACCAACATATTTTGATATTGCAAAAGCAGCACCTGCACCTAAACCATTTCCAAAACCAACCAAAATCATGAATATTGGTGTGAAAAATCCAACACCTGCAAGAGCATCGGCCCCTAGACCAGATACCCATGCAGCATCAATAAGATTATACAAGCTAGAAATAAGTAATGAAATGATAAGAGGTATAGACATTTTAAGCAATGCTCGTTTAGGATTTCCAAGCATTATATCTACACTATTCTCAGAATCATTACCAAACATAATGTAATATTAAAATTTATTCAGATATAAAAGTAATTATCTAAAATTGAAAAAATAGTAAAAAAATTAGAATAGTGGATCTTTCACCATTCCAATTCTTAAAGAGTTTAAGATTACAAGTAATGTTAAACCTAAATCACCAAATCCTACAGACATCATTAATGTGATAATACCTAAAATTGCAAGCACTACGCACAATAATTTAACTATAATTGCAAAAGAAATATTTTGTTTGATTATTCCCATTGTTTTATGGCTTAAAGAAAACAAATAAGGCAATTTAGAAATATCATCCTGCATTAATGCAACATCTGCAGTTTCAATAGCTACATCTGAACCTGCCGCACCCATAGCGATACCAATATTAGCTCTAGCAAGTGCTGGTGCATCGTTAATACCATCACCAACCATAGCTACATCACCAAATTTGTTTCTGATTGTATCCAATAGGTTTAACTTATCTTCAGGAAGCAGATTAGAGTAAACATATTTTATTCCAATTTCTGAAGCTACACTCTGTGCAGCCATTTTATTATCCCCCGTGAGCATTACAGTCTTTACACCTTGATTATTTAAGTCATCAATTACTTCAGATGCATTTGGCCTGATTTTATCAGCAACTGTAATGATAGCTAAAACTTTTTGAGCATTACCAATAAATACTATTGTTTTACCATTAGAGTATTTATTTATTTCTTCACGAGATAAATTAAATTCAGATCCTTCAATTAAAGATTCATTAGCAGCATAATAGTGGTTATCTCCAATATTTCCTATAATTCCTTTACCAGGAACATTTTTAAACTCTTCAATTTCTTCAAATTCAATATCGTTTAATGTTGCATAATTTACTATCGCTTGCGCAATTGGGTGGGAGGATTGATTTTCAAGTGAAGCTGCGATTCTAACAATATCTTCTTTTGAGTAATCATCATCCAATACTTCAACTTCACTCAATTCAAGTTTTCCCTCTGTTAAAGTACCTGTTTTATCAAAAATTACTGCTTTGACATTACGCATTTCTTCAACATATGTACTTCCTTTAATTAATACACCATTTCTAGTAGCGGATGTAATAGAAGATACCATTCCAACAGGTGTTGAAATTAAAAATGCACAAGGACAAGAAATTACCAAAAGAGATAATGCTTTATAAACCCAATCAACTAAATTCTGACCAAAGAATAACGGTGGGATAAATGCAACACAAGCAGCTCCAACCATCATTAAAGGAGTGTAATATTTAGCAATTTTTTCGACTAAAGATTCCGTTTCTGACCTATGGAGTTGTGATCTTTTAACTAATGTAACAATTTTTGAAATAACAGAATCCTTAGCTTTTTTAGTTACAACCACCTCTAAATAACCATCTTCATTTACAGTTCCAGAAAATACTTCATCACCAACTTCTTTAAGTACAGGAACACTTTCACCTGTTATTGAAGACTGATTAACAGAAGATGAACCAGAAATAACATTACCATCCAAAGGAACTTTATCTCCCGGTTTTACAATAACGATTTCACCGATATTTACATCATCGACTTTTTTTAGCTCTTCAGAGTTTCCAACCTTAACCCTTGCAGTTTCAGGAGCGATTTCAACTAAAGATTTTATTGAACGTTTTGCACGAAGTTCTGCATAATCCTCTAAAAATTCAGCAATATAATAAAGGAATGTAACTGCTGCACCTTCTTCAGGATGTCCGATGATGAATGAAGCCACACATGCAATACACATTAACATTGCAGGACCGACCGTATGTTTTTTAACTAAAGAATTGTAAGCCATTATAGCTATTTCATAACCTGCAATTAATGCTGCAACCATGAAAACAAGTGTAACTATTGTAGAGGAAAACGATAAAAACTTTAAAATGTGACCTGTTGCAAATAAGACACCACTAGCAACAATGATTTGAATAGGCCTATTTGCTATTAATGATTTTCCTTCAGCAATTAACTCTTCATCAGAGTCATCGCCATCATCGCAATCAGGACAACCACAAAGACTTATATTATCGTCGTGGTCATGACAATCAGAATCTGAACAAGAATCTTCTTCATGATGATGCTCATGACCATGATTATGCTCATAGGAATGTTCATGATGGTGTTCATGATGATGCTCATGACCGTGATTATGCTCATGTTCATCATCACAGTCCGGACAACCACAAAGACTTAAGTCAATGTCTTCATCATAGTCAATTTCTTCTCTGTGATCATATTTACTTAAATCTACACTTTTCTGATAATCTCTTAATAATTGCTTATTATAATGATCTTTGTTGTCACAATGAATTTCTTTACAATTAGGATCGAAACAAATGAAATTATAATGTTTGGGGTTGAAACAAATTTCTTTAGAGCAATCTGAATCATAACATCTATTTACTACCATTTTATCACCAGTAATAATTATTCCAATATATGTTCTAAGCCTACTTTATAAATCATTTCAATATGAAGGTCTGTGAGAGAATATCTTGCCATTTTACCCTCTTTTTTATATTTAACCATGTTATTTGCACGTAATATTCTTAATTGATTTGAAACAGTTGTTTGATTTAAATCAAGTGCTTCACAAAGATCACATACACATAAATCTTCTACACAAAGTAAGGAAATAATTTTTAATCTTGTGGGATTGCCAAATATTTTAAAGAATTCAGACAAATTTGAGTATTGATCTTCTGAGGGCATACGTTCTTTTACACGATTTACGGCATCTGCATGAGAATTGAATACTTCACATAGATCTTCGTTATTATTTTCAAGATTATTATTTTCCATTGTTATCACATATATTACTTATATTTACATATTATGGATGTTTATATATTTAAAAGTTTTCATATCATGATATTATGATATGTTATTTTAAAAAAAATAATAAAAAATCAAAAATCAACTAAAAAACTCCAAAAATCTTAAATCATCTTCATCTTGTTTAATTGCTTGTAAATAAGAGCTTTCAGAAATTTTAGATACTTCAAAACTAATTATATCATCAATATTAACCATTTCTTTAGTTCTGTTGGCCAATTCAAAAGTCAATGTGTTATCACTTGTATCTAAAGTAACGCTATCAACACAAAAACTATCTTCAACCTCCCCAACGCTATCCGACCAAATATATTTAATATCACACCTTACAGGAACAACATAAAAGGTATTGAATGTGAAATAGCCATTTTTAGAGTTCTCATAAACATCAATTGTTGTAAATTTATCTTCAAACTTGTCTAATAGATTTTGTAATTTCAAATAATACACCCCAGAATACGTATTATTATATTGTGTTTAAATGGTATTTAAATTTTAAGTTTTAAACCAGCCAATTAGGATTATGAAAAATAAAATATCCTTAGCCCCATATAATGGAATGAGTCCAAACGGATTAGTATCACGTGTAGCTTGTGGTGATGCAACAGAAGAAAATGAGAATTTGATATCTATTTGTATGGATTCTACCTCTGAGGATATTGAAGGAAAAAACAATGAAATGCTTAAAAAATTTCCAATAATCTCCGTGAATGGCTGCAATAATGCCTATGTCAATACAATCTTGGAAAATAAGGGAATTGAAGTGGCTAAAACTATTAGTGCTAATGAAATTTTATCCAAAACACCATATTCTTCAAAAAATGCATTCAGGCTAGATGATGAAGTGGAAGAATATGTAAAAATATTAAAAAAATTGGTTAAAATCACTCAACATCTTTAAGGGCTTCAACCATATTTAAGTTTTTAATTTTACCTGAAAACATTAGATTCACAACAATTGATACTGAAAATGTTATTATTGCACTCAATAGAATATTTCCCCAAGTTAAAGATGGAATATAATAAATTGATTCACCAGAAGCATTCATCACTATCATCATTAAATATAACCCTAGAGGAATTCCCAAAACGAAACCTATTGCAGTGAAAACTAAGTTTTGCGTTAATAATAACTTTCTTAAATCACCTGTTTTAAAACCTAAAACCTTTAAGGTTGCTATTTCACGCTCTATTTCTGTAAATGACAAAATTCCTAGATTATATAAAACTACCATAGCCAATGAAACTGCAAAAAATATTAAAATTGAAACCATCATCATTATTGAACCTGAGAGTTCATCCCAATTATTTTTCAGTTCAGTGAGTGTAGTAATACTTTTTATAGAATCATAATCCTTATTCACTTCTTTAGCAGTTATTATGCTGGTTGGTGTGAAATTCAAACCCAATTCATCAAGTTTTTGAGGAGACATTATTATTCCTTGTGATAAAGGCTCACCATGAATGTTTGTTATCTTACATTCTACCCACTTATCACTTCCAATAATATGCCATTTTATGCTATCTCCCACCTTAACACCAAGACTATCTGCAATTTTTTTAGAAAGTGATATATCTGATGAAGATAAATTAATTGGCTTTCCATTAGGATCCGTATGCGTTATCAGATTCGTTTTATTTAATGAAAGCAACATACCCGTCTTTTCAATTCCATTAGATTTTATTTCAATAGCTTGCTCCATAACTTTAGTACCATTAACCTCTTTAGTAATATTATCAATATCACTAGGTAAAGCACCACTATCAATAATTAACTTTGATTCAAAATGGCTAATTTCATCATATTCCCATGTTTTTAAATTATCCAATGAATCGTTCATACCAAAAGCTGAAATTAAAAGTGCAACACAACCCATAACACCAATAATTGCCATTAATGCTCTGAAATTATTCCTTTTAGCATCACGATAATTCCAACGAAGATTAAAATTTAATTTATCCCAAAATCTGGATCTTTCCAAAATTCCTAAAGAGGATAAATTT
Source organism: Methanobrevibacter sp. (assembly GCA_024689425.1). GTDB lineage: Archaea > Methanobacteriota > Methanobacteria > Methanobacteriales > Methanobacteriaceae > Methanocatella. The sequence goes on along the minus strand of JAILDN010000097.1, from coordinate 26,433 downwards.
GGAGCTTTTGGCCTCATCGTATTTGCAGGATTTTCTTTTGAAATATTTTTTGCTGCAAAATAAGAAACTAAAAGTGAGGATAAAACCATTGCCACAACTACAATAATGAAACTAATATCAAAACCAGGATTCCATTGAGGAAGAGAATAAAATGAACTCATTGATGGATAAAACAACTTAGGAAGTATCATTGGCCCCAATATTAAACCTAAAATAGACCCTGCTAAAACAAGCCAAAATCCATAAGACATGAAATGAAGAATGATTGTCCTATCTTTATAACCCAATGCTTTTAGAACTCCAATTTGTGTTCTTTGATGGGTAATAATTCTAGTCATCGTGGTTAAAAGGATTAAAAAAGTAACCAAAATAAAAACAATCGGGAATACCTCCCCAATCATCTTGTGCTGGGACATTTCTTCAATAAATTGAGCTACACTTACATGATCATCTTTTTTTGTGAATGATAAATAATCAACATGGTCATCCAAATAACTCTTAAAATCACTAGGACTTTGGTTGAATTTTACTAACAATACATTATATTGAATTTTTGATGGAAATGCCTCATGAGACATATAAGCAAAACCCATCTCTTTAAAATTAGGCACAATTGATGATGAAGAAGGTTCATATACATACTCCGGAGAATATCCAATTCCCCTAATCGTTTTTTTAAGAGTAATACCATTGAATTCAAATGAAATATTGTCTCCGACACTTAGATTTTGAGCTTCAGCAAAACGTATATCGATCCATACCCCATCTTTATCAGATAAATTAAACTTTTCCCCTTTTACTGTAAAAAAAGTAGATATCTGATTTTTTTCTATAAAATGCAGCTTGATTTCAGGATTATTTGAAAAGTTACCTACCGAATTAATTACTAATTGCCTTTCAGTGTTTGTTGTCTGATTATTAATTTTACTTAAAGCATCATCAGTGATTGTTGTATTATAAATCCAACCATCAGCAAGATTTGTATTTGAATAAAAAGCATCTGAAGTTTGTTCTAATCCATAATATTCACTGCAAACTCCACAGAATGCAAAAACGCCTATAAATGCCATTAAAAATATTGAAATGAATTGTGTCTTATTAGCTTTAATGTCTCTAAGCATTTTTTTAAATAACATCTATTCACCATTCTAAGTCAGTTACCTTTCTTGGATTTTCATTTACCCCAATATCTTCAATTTGACCATTTTTAATTCGAATAACTTTATCTGCAGCTTCAGCAAGAATTGCGTTGTGAGTAACAATAATTACGGTGGTATTCTTCTCATTACTCATGTCTTGAAGTAAACTCAAGATTAAAACACCAGTTTTTGAGTCAAGAGCTCCTGTAGGTTCATCACATAAAAGCATCGTAGGTTGTTTAGCTACAGCACGAGCAATTGATACTCTTTGTTGTTCTCCTCCAGATAATTGAGCAGGGAATTGATTTGCATGTTCTTTTAAACCAACAGAATCTAAAACATTTAAACCATCAATATCGACATCAACAATGTCTTTCATCAATTCTACATTTTCCAATGCCGTTAAATTTGGAATTAAGTTATAAAATTGAAAAATAAACCCTACATTTTTTGCCCTATACTCAGTAAGTTGATTATCATTAAAGTTTTCAACATTTTCTCCATTTACAATAATTTGACCTGACGTTACTGCATCAAGCCCCCCTAAAAGGTTTAAAAGAGTTGATTTACCTGCGCCGGAGGGTCCTAGAATTACAACAAATTCTCCGTTATTTATCGTGAAATTTACATCATCCATAGCTTTTAAAATGTGATTTCCAGTCTTGTATTCTTTAACCACATTTTTAAATTCTATAATTGTACTCATTTAGATACCCCTATTATATAATAATTGATTCCCCTCCTATATAAATTTTAGGTTAACCTAAAAATTAATTTATCTGTTGGAAATAAAATTCGAAAATATTATATTTTTAAAAATTATCTTTTTTTAAATGCATCACTACTTCAACAATTTTTTCTTCATTATAATTTGTATTATTTAATAAACCACAATATTTAAATCCCAATTTCTCTAAAACTCTTTTAGATTGATTATTCTCAATATTATATGATGCATAAATCTTTTTTAAGTTTAGATCATTGAAAGCGTGCTTCAATAATTGTCTTGAAGCTTCAGCAGCAAAGCCATTACCCCAATACTCCTCACCAATCCAATAACCAAGCTCACCACAGCCTTCGCCCCAATCATGATTTGCATCAGACCCCATTAGAATAGCTATTGAACCAATAGGAATTTCATCTTTAACAATTGCATAAGTTTCATCTTTTGAAAATACAGTGTTTATAATATTCAAACTATCATCAATACTTTTATGAGGAGGCCATCCAGCAATTGGACCTATTTTTGGATTTTTTGCAAAATAATATAAACATTTTGCATCCTCCTCCCGCCAGGGCCTTAACAAAAGATTTTGAGTTTTAATAATCATTGATAATAATTATGTGAATACATAATTATAAAACATTTTAAAAATAAAATAATATTATAATAAAAATTTAGGGATAAAATGTCATTTAGTAACGATGAAATGTTAATAATGCCTGCAGTTGATATTAAAAATGGAAAGTGTGTACAACTTGTTCAAGGCCAACCAGGAAGTGAAATGGTTGAAATTGAAAATCCTGAAAAAGTAGCATTGCATTGGGAAAATGAAGGTGCTAAAACTATCCATGTTATTGACTTAGATGGTACTATTGATGGGAAAACAAACCTTCCAATAATCAAGGATATTTTAAGCGAAGTATCTGTGCCCATCCAATTAGGTGGGGGAATCAGAAGTGTTGAATATGCAAAGCAATTGTTGGATTTGAATATTGAAAGATTAATTATTGGAACAATGGGGATTGAAAACCCACAAACCATTACAGAATTGTCTGATGAATATGGTTCTGATAGAATAATGATTTCCCTTGATAGTAAAGATAATAAAGTTGTTATTAAAGGATGGAAAGAAAAAATCGATAAATCCCCTACAGAACTTTCAAATGAATTTAAAGAGCATGGTGCCGGAAGCATTCTTTTTACAAATGTGGATGTTGAAGGATTGCTCGGAGGGTTTTACACAGATCCCATAATTGAACTTAAAAAATCTGTAGATTTACCTATTGTTTATTCTGGAGGAATAACTACAATAGAGGACATTAAAAAATTAAATGAATCTGGTGTAGAAGGAATTGTCATTGGTTCTGCACTTTATAAAAATAAAATTGATTTAAAAGAAGCATTAAAATACCAAAAGAGGTAGAATATAATGAAAAAAGTAATGGCAAGTGGAACATTTGATTTATTACATCCTGGTCATGGAGTTTATCTGCAAGAAGCAAAAAACCTAGGAGGATATAATTCTAAACTATACGTTGTCGTAGCTCGGGACTCAACTGTGGAAAAAAGAAAAAGAGTTCCAATAGTTGGAGAAAACCAACGTCTAGAATTAATTAAAATGTTGAAACCTGTTGATGAAGCTTATCTTGGTAATGAAGAAGGAGATATTTTTAAAATAGTAAAAGAAATTAATCCAGACATTATAGCTATTGGACCTGACCAAACACACAATGTTGAAAAATTACAAAATGAAATAGATAAAAGAGGATTGAAAGCCCGCGTTCAACGTGTGAAAGTTTATCATAAAGATGAATTAGATAGTAGCTGTAAAATAATTAAAAAAATCGTAAATACTGACTTTGAAGGAAAAATTTTAGATAATTGTGATTAAGGGGAATAATTATGTATAAAGTAGCAATAATTGGAGCAAGTGGATATACTGGTGGAGAACTCTTAAGAATGTTATTAAACCATGGTGAAGTGGAAATAACAGATATTACATCAAGACAATATGATGGAACTCCCGCCCACAAGATTCATCCACATATAAGGGATTCCGGCTTAGTATTTAAAAACAAAGCACCAGACGAATTAGATGCAGATGTTGTTTTTACTGCAACACCTCATGGAGCATCCATGAAAATCGTGCCTAAAATTTTAGAAACCGGAGCCAAAGTCGTTGATTTAAGTGGAGATTACAGATACAGAGATACTGAAGTTTATAAAAAATGGTATGGAATGGAACATACTGATAAAGAGCATAAAGGAGTATTTGGACTCCCTGAACTTTACAGGGATGAAATTAAAAAAGCAGATTTAGTTGCAAACCCTGGTTGTTTCCCAACCGGAGCAATTTTATCTTCATATCCATTAGTCAAGAACAATTTAGTTGATAGGATTGTTATCGATTCAAAAACTGGCGTTAGTGGTGCTGGGGTTAATCCTAGTTCAACTACCCATTATCCAAATATTGCAGACAACGTTAATCCTTATAAAATATCTTCACACAGACACATGTCTGAAATTCAGCAAGAATTGCATGGTTTTGATGATGTAAAAGTATCATTTACACCACATTTAGTCCCTGTTAACAGAGGAATTCAAACAACAAGCCATAGTTTCTTAATTAAAGACATAACACCTGCTGAATTAAGGGAATTTTATGAAAAAGAATATAAAGATGAATATTTCATTAAATTAATGGATGAAGGAGAAATACCTCACTTAAGTTCTGTTAGAGGATCAAACTTTGTTCATATCGGAGGATTTGAAATAGATGAAACTGGAAGAGTTATAATGTTATCCGCTATTGATAACTTAGTTAAAGGTGCTTCTGGTCAAGCTATTCAAAACATGAACATTTTACTTGGAATTGATGAAAGAACCGGATTAAGTTACTTTGGACTTCATCCTTAAAAATCAAAAAAAGAGGCAGTAATATGAAAACATTGATAATATATTATTCCGAAGGTGGAAGTACAAAAATAATAGCTAGGACTCTTTCAATGCATTTGAAAGCAGACATTATTGAAATCGAAGATTTGAAAAAAAGAAGTGGAATTGGAAGCAAATTAGTTTCATCTATTAATGCTTTCAGAGAATCAAAAACTGAAATTAATCCCAGTACGCTTGATTTAACTGATTATGACTTAATTTACATAGGAACACCAACATGGGCCAATAATCCTGTTCCAGCAATTATTACATTAATCGACAGATGTGATTGGAAAGGAAAAGACATTATTCTCTTTACAACTATGGGCAGTACTGGTGGACAAGCTACACTCGATAGACTTGAAGAAAAAGTAACTTTACGTGGGGGTAGAGTTGTACAAAGCTTTTCACTTAAAACAAAAGATAAAACCCCCGAAGATATTATTAACGATACAGAAACAATCATTAAAATGCTAGATTTAAAAATGTATGGGGCATAATATATGAAATCTGAATTAAAAATTAAAGCAATTGAAAATGGTACTGTAATTGACCATATTACTGCAAACAAATCATTACATATCCTTAAAATTTTAGGACTTCCTGACGGAAAAGTTAAAAATGTTACAGTGGCCATGAATGTTTCATCCAGCGAAACCGGAAGAAAAGATATTGTAAAAATTGAAAACAGAGAAATAGACCACCAAGAATTAAATCAAATTGCATTAATTGCTCCAAAAGCTACAATTAACATTATTAGGGACTATGAAGTAATTAAAAAGGATAAAATCATATTGCCTGAAGAAATAACATCAATTATTAAATGTACAAATGCGAAGTGCATTACTAATTATGTAAGTGAACCGATAACTTCAAAATTTAATGTAATTGAAACACAACCATCAGTACTTAGATGCCATTACTGTGGAAAATTAATAAAACATGAAGATATCGAAAAACAATTCGAATAATCTTCTATTTATTTTTTAAATAATCCGCCAATCTTTTTGATAAAGCCAAAATTGTCAATATTGGCGGTTTACCTGGAGAGATTGGTAATACACTTGCATCACTTACAAATAATCCATTTATTTTAGTTTCTAAATTTGAATCTACTACTTTTCCAATAGCTGCAGTTCCACCAGGATGAGCTCCCCTATAAACTGTAGATCCAATAGTCAATGGATCTACACCAGCTTCACGCAAAATAAAACCTGCTGTCGCCGCCCCTTCAGCCAAATAACGTATATCTTGAATTGTGTTGATTTTAACTACTTCCCCATCATCATCTATGTATCCTTTGGCTTCATCGGAAGTTTTAACCATGATGCTTAAAATATCTTTATCATCAACATCTTCATTATCAATATTGCCTTTAATGAATGATGAAAAGTGTGGGGATAAAACAAAGTTTTTACCAATAATCAAACCTGCCATTTGAACTTCTGTATTAAAATTAATGTCTTTTAAGTATCCTCCCACAGATACGAATGGATCAAAGAACAAATCTCTTCCAGCATCTATTCCAGAGTTTCTTAAAATTAATGCGGAACCAATAGCTCCAGCAGATAAGATAACAGTGTCTGCCAAAAGAACGGTTTCGACATCTTCTTTTATATATTTGACCCCCTTAACTGTGGAGTCATCACTTATGACTTCGGTCACTTCGGCTTCACTAATAAACGTTGCACCTACTTCAACCGCTTCATCAACAAAATCTTTTCCGGACCATTTTGCATCAGCAGGACAACCAAATGCACATTTTCCACATTGTATACAATCCTTTTCACGGATCCCTTTAGGCATTTTAAGAGTGTTTAATCCCAATTTGCGGCCAGCATCCAAAAATAGCTGAGTACCTTCCCCAATATGTGAATCATCTAATGGGTGTACATCAATCAAGTCTTCAACATAATCATATTCTCTTGAAATATCAATATCATATTCATGTAACTCTTCATCTAAAGCCCTGACCATATTGGACATTGACACGATTGTTGAGCCACCAACACAGGTGGTTGATAGTAAGTCAACAGAATCATTATAAACATCATAGTAATTAAATGCATCTTTTGAATGTATATATGGTCCTTTTTCTATAATTGTTACTGGAATGTTATCTTTTGCCAATTCACGAGCAATAATAGCTCCACCAGCACCGGTACCTACAATAATAATCATGAATTCACCACAATATTTCCTTTATATCAATTGTTATTTTATTAAAACTATTATAAATAATATTAATGTTAAGTAATATGATGTTAATAAATAATAAATGAATAAACTTTTGGAGTGATTGAATGGAAGAATACATTAACTTATTTGAAAAAGTTATAGAAAAAACAATTCCTAAAGTTGACTACGTTGATATTAGAGCAGGAAAAGGAAACAGCACTTCCATATTAATGAAAGATGGAGAAATTGATGAAATAAATACTGGAATGAGCATATCCGCGAGAATTAGGGTTCTAAATAATGGAGCTTGGGGATTTGCTTACACAACAGACATCAATAAATTCGATGAAATTACTGAAACTGCTTTGAAACTTTCAAACTCATTAAAAGGAGATGTTGAACTCGCTGAAAGTGAAGTGATTAAAGATAAAATAGCTACTGATGTTAAAATACCTTTTAGTGATATTTCAATTGAAGAAAAACAACAAATAATGAAAGAAGCCAGTGATAGTGCAACCCTTAAAGAAGTGAATAGTACAACTGTGGGATATGGAGATATTGAATCAGATGAAATTTTCCTAAACAGTGAAGGAAGTCAAATTAATGTCAAAACCAGTCGTGTTAGAATGGCATTGAATGCAACTGCCACAGATGGAGAAATAATCCAATTTGGTCACGGCAGCATGGGTGGAGTAAAAGGATTTGAAGTAATATCCAATAGAGACATTGAAGAATTTGGCAGAAACATTGGTGAGAAAGCAAAAAGATTATTGAAAGCCGAAAGTGCACCCTCAGGAAAATTCAAAATAATTGCAGACCCTGAATTAACTGGAGTAATGGTTCACGAAGCATTAGGACATGCCACTGAAGCAGATTTAATATTACAAAATGATTCCATTCTAAAAGATAAGTTAAACACAAAAATAGCTTCAGACATTGTAAATATTTTTGATGATGCCACTATTAAAGACGGCTTTGGATATTACCCGTATGATGTGGAAGGAATAAAAACAAAACCAAATCAACTGGTTAAAGATGGTGAATTAGTATCCCTTTTATCTTCAAGAGAAACTGCATCTAAATTAAATATGAAATCTTCTGGAAATGCAAGATCAATTATTAGTGATGCTCCAATAGTCAGAATGAGTAACACATATTTACAACCTGGAGATTTGACTTTTGAAGAATTAATAGAAGATATTCCTGATGGTATTTATCTTAAAGGTTCAAGAGGAGGACAAGTAGATACAGGAAAAGGAATATTCCAATTTAATGCTGCTGAAGGATTTAAAATTGAAAATGGTGAGCTAACAACACCACTTCGTGATGTATCATTATCTGGAAATATTCTAGAAACTTTAAATAATGTTGATGCACTTGGAAATGATTTTAAATTAAGTGTGGGGTTCTGTGGAAAAGACGGACAAACAGCACCTGTTGGAGACGGCGGACCACACACAAGAATTAACGATGCAATGGTAGGAGGAAGCAATTAAAGGTGATAATATGATTAGTGAAGAAAATGGTCAATATTTAGTTAAAATAGCAAAAGAAGCTGTTTTAACACAATTAGAAAAAAATAGAAGAATGCTTATTCCAGAAGACTGTCCTGATGAATTAAAGGAAGATTTGGGAGTATTTGTTACATTAAATAAAAAGCATAATTTAAGAGGATGCATTGGATATCCGGAACCTGTAAAAAGTTTAATCGAATCAACAATTGATGTGGCCATTGCGGCAGCATTTAACGATCCAAGATTTCCTGAATTAAGAAAAGAAGAATATGATGATTTGGATTTTGAGGTTACAGTTTTAACACAGCCGGAATTAATTGAAATCGCACATTACAAACAATACTTTGACGAAATAGAAATTGGACGTGATGGCTTAATAATCCAAAAAGGATATGCAAGAGGTTTGCTTCTACCACAAGTAGCTCCTGAAAATGGATTTAACGTGGAAGAATTTTTAGAACATACCTGTATGAAAGCAGGAATCAGTGCAGACAGCTGGATGGATGAAAGCTGTGATGTCTATAAATTCCAAGGACAAATATTTAAATAGTGATTACACTAATGATACCTTCAGAAATTACATATGAACTACTCGCTTAATAGTTTATATATAATATCCATAATCTTAAGTATTGTGGTATTAAGAAATTTGTCTTATAATAAAATATTGAATTATGGGAATATTTTTTTCTTCATAATTATCTTTTTTTTAATCTATTTCTTTTCAAATTAGTTTTAATCTGCAATTATGGATTAATAATATTTAACATTAATAGGTATTGGACAATGACTCCCTTCCTTTCTTTTATTTGCTATAGATGAGTGTTTTTATTGCATCATAAAATAAACAGCAGCTATACTCGGTAGCATAATGATAATTGTAGTGACAATCATTCTGAAACGACGGGTTTTCCATTCTTTTGGTGTCAAATCCCTCATTTTTGGAATTTTCAAAACACTCAAAATAATACCTGCGGACATGAAAATGAAATAGGTATTTATGATGAACAGATACCCTGCCCCAAGGAGCATGTCCCATCTTCCATTTGCAATAGAGTATCCACAAGTACATAAAGGCGGCATTAATGCGGTTGCAATTGCAACACCTGGAATTACAGTATTTGCCTTGTCTTGCCTTGTCTGTCCGATGATTCCTGCCAGTCCTCCGAAAAAGGCTATGAGTACATCAAAGAATGTCGGTCCGGTTCTTGCCAATAATTCTGCTGTAGGTTCCTTAACAGGAGAGAAAAGAAAATAGATTGCTGCTGCAGTAACACTGATTAAAATCTGCATTCCAAAACCTACGGTATGCTTTCGAAGAAGTGAATAATCAGAAGACACACTTGCATATGCTGAAGCAAGAATACTTCCCATCAAAGGTGAAATCAACATTGCACCAATAATTACTGCAGTTGATCCTACATTGAGACCGACTGATGCAATTACGATTGCACATACCAGCACACACATATTTGTACCTGTGATTTTTCCGCCATCAAGAAGGCGTGAACGAATCTCCTCATTTGACGCTGAATCCTCAGATAATGAAAATATCCTTTTGATATCATCCTTTATTGTTTCCTTTTTATCACTTTCCATATTATCATTTCCCATGGCTCATTAACCTAGACAAATAAAGAATACCAACATTAGAAAATATTCAGTAAACTAATTTCGCGATTATTATTCCTAGTTAAATATTTGATGCCAATATTAATTAAATGTAATTGCTCCATCAGTGAATGGCAATAACATTAACGGCAATATCTCAAGAAAATCAAAATTATTTGTAGAATATAAGAGTTTAAAAGAAGAATTTATAAAAAACCAAAAAAAATAAAAAAAAGAAGAGAGTTGAACTCTCTAGAATAAGTCATGTAAGTTCATAAGGTAAGCGCCTAATTTACCGTCGAAGTTTCCTGCTGAAATTTCAAGTACACCATCAACGGAACAAGCTGCTACAATACCTGCTCTCATAGCTGCTTTAACGCTTTCTTCATCAAGACCATCAATAACAATTTCAAATACACCGTCAGCATCTTCTCTAATGTCTGAGTCTACTTCATCTTTTAAAGTTACACACATTTTTTCATTAGTAGATGCAGGTAAAAATGCATATGCGTTAGATCCTACTTTAGAACCGGATGCAACCATACCTCCAGGGAATGGGGTGATAACACCTTCAACTTTAGAAATAGCTGCAACTGCCATTTGAGCTGCTTTTACACCAGTTATTTGGTCTTTTGCTAAGATAAAGAAGTTTCCTCCAGCTACACCATCTTTGTATCCGAATTCAGATTCCACTAAAAAGTCACCAGACATGATTGGAATGGAATATACCTTTCTTCCATCGATTTCTAATTCTTTTTGGAATCCGTCACCGAAGTAGGATAATTTGAATCCAGTTTTTAAAACATCTTCAGATTCAAGGCAGTTAAATGCAGCTGCTGTTGGAGCAGTTAAAATACACATACCAATTCTTTCCATTAATTCAAGGTCGAGTGCTTTTTTAGCAGCATGACAAATCATGATAACATAACCAGGCCTTCCGTCAGGAGTGTTTTCTGCCGGCACAAAGCAATCAATACCTGCTTCTGCAGGACATCCAATAACAGAAGTTGCATAACCAGTTGCTTCGGTTGCTGCAATCTTTGCTAATTCCTGAGTTAAAGCAGTGACTAAAATTCTAGTTACTTTAATTCCAAAACCTTCTGCATAAGTATCTTTAATTTCTACGCCGTTAATTTCCATTTTTTCACCAAAAATTTTTTTTCAAAAAAATATTTTTTGAGATAATAAGATTTATGATTATGAATAAAAATAAAGGTTACTATTTAATCATTTGGTTCACTTTCAAAAATCAAATCATCATACCCAATCAGATACCCGTGCAAAATACAACTTGACTCATCAAAGTCCAAATTAAATGAACTTAAAACTCGTTTAATGGATGTAATGAATTTAATCATTAATGATTATCAAGTCAATCTAATAAGACAATTAATAAATTTAATTATCAATCAGTTAAGTCAATAAGTTCACAAAAGCATAACTTGGAAACTATTAAACATCCATAGTTCATTAAATCCCCGTAAAATACAATTGGATTACGCAAAATCACAGATAAACTCACTCAATAAAAAATTAAGCAATCGACACATTTGTCATGAACTTTTGTTCCAGAAATTGATTCATCGCAGGTTTTTATTATTAATTCTTGTAAATTCTTTTGATTTTAGGCAATAATGTTTCATTCTCTAAACACCCACATAGGATATTATCATTTAATTATTCTTCCAATTTCGAATTGTATAGCTGAGTATCTATTTAAATGAAATAAATATTCACCCTGAATAACATTTGGAATTTTATCCTGTAATTCGGATGCTGATGATGTCAATTCATATTTCGTATATTCCTTGTTTGCTACATAACCAACTTTTTCATCTCCCAGATATACGGCTATTGCATCATTATCAAATTCATTATCCGGTTCCTTAACAAGCTTTAATGGTATGCCTGATCTAAGTTTTTTACTATTTTCGTAAAAATTTGTTCCGGTGAGTGTAAATAATTCATATTTATCATGTGCTTTTAAAATTTCAAGGTTTCTTTGGTATTTTCTTTCATAATCAATATAATGATTTATTGTATCTCTTTGAGTAAGATATTTGTCGAGGTTTTCTTCACTATTGTCTCCAGGACGAGCATTCATTGCTTTAAAGTTTTTTTCTTTTGCCTCTTCTAACTTTCTTAATCCGTTGGGTAATTTTTTTGATTCTTCAATTAACTGAGCTGCCCAACTATATAACATTCTTGTCTTATTGTCTTGAACTAAATTATTGGAAGATAATTCAAGTGATTTATCATAGCATTTTTCTGATTCAGCATATCTCTTCATGCCTTCTAGAATTATTGCTTTTTTATTCCAATTATTTGCATGCCGGTCATTTATATCTAATGCAAGATTAATATAATAAAGAGCATCTTCTTCTTTAAACTCTAAATAATAATCCCATGCTTTATTTGAGTATTCATTGCATCGGGATTCACTCATACTAATATATGATGCACTATCGCTTTCATTATCATTGTCATTTTCATAACTATAACTTCCACTTCCTCCACAGTGATTACAGATATCGCCTTCATCAACCCAATTACCGCAATTTGGACAAATTCCCATAACAATCACTCCTTATAACAATCCATCAATATTAATGTTAAATATCCGATTTAATGTTTTCCTCAATATTAATATAAGATTAGTTTTATGTTGATATATAGTTTTGGTTATAAGTTGTGAATAAAAAACACGGATACCAAATTCGAACTATATGTAATAAGACACAATCTAAAAAGAACATCAATGAAAAAAAAACTAAAAACCATAAATATGATAAATTAGAAAAAACGCAATAAATTTAAATAATTTTGCGACACATCCTTTTTTGAATTTTTATACTCGCCCATAAGATTATGGAATTAAGCATATTCATGCCCACAAGCATGCAATAACAAGATAAATTTGTGAACCTCATCACAACTAACTTTTTAAGGTTACCATCAGATTCAAAGATTACTTTGAAAAGACTCTTGATAAATGTTTAACCAACTTTTAATTTCATGATTTTGGACCTCATCCACAAATTTAATTAAGCATCCCAGTCAAAAGAATATTATTGAAAAGTTATTAGAGAAACAGTATAAGTTACTGATATTTTAAGTGATTACAATGATGATACCAACCATACCTACTCCAGATGAAATATTGGATAAGGGATTCAGCAGAGGAAAAAAAGCTGCTGATTTACTGAGAACACAAAAAATCCCTAAACATCTGAAAGGTAAAAAAATTGAAGAAAGAAGAGTAGTTACTGCATGTCAAGTAATGAAAGATAAATTAAAATCAATCATTGATGCAGTTCCGGAAATTGAAGAATTACATCCATTTTATCAAGATTATATTGATATTACTGTTGGTGTGGATTCCATGAAACAAGCATTAGGTGCTCTTAATTGGGCTTATGGAATATTAGCACAACTAGAAAGAGAATATTCAAGAAAAATTAAAAGAAACCCTTCAGAAAAGGCAAGTGCAATTCAAAGAGAAGCATATGGAAGAATTGCTTCTGTTGTAAACAAAATCGAAAAAGACCTGGATTTCTTAGACTTCGCTAAAGCCAGCCTCAGAAATATGCCAACAATTGATTTTGATGCAACAACTATCGTTATTGCAGGATTTCCTAATGTTGGAAAATCAACACTTCTAAAACAGATTAGTGGTGCTGACCCGCAAGTTGCAAACTATCCATTTACAACAAAGGGAATTCAAATAGGACATACTGAAAGACACTGGAAAAGCATACAAATTATCGATACCCCTGGTTTATTGGATAGGCCAGTTTTAGAAATGAACGACATTGAAATGAATGCAATTGTCGCATTAGAACATTTGGCAGATGCAATATTGTTCATTTTTGATGGTTCTGAAACATGCGGATTCCACTTGGAAAGCCAGTACAACCTTCTAAAACAGATTGAAAAAATATTCAGTGAAATACCAATCATCTGCTTATTCAACAAAATGGACATCGAACAAGATGAAGAATATATCAACCAATTTGTTGATGATCCTGAAAATACTCTCTTTATATCAGCATTAGATGGTGATGGAGTGGATAAAATCAATGAAATGATTGATAAAATTGAAAAAATTGATCGCAGCACAGAAGATGAAGAAGATTTGGATTATTACTAAGTCAAAGTATATATATGATAATACCAAATTATTAACTAACATATAGGGAAAAAATTTTTAAGGAGTGAGAAACATGGTTGAAGAAGATATTCTTGAAGAAAAAATGAATGAAAGAAAAGAAAAATTCAAAGAACAAAAAGAGAAAGTCAACGAAAAAACATCTGAACAAAAAGACAGATACGAAGAAACAAAAGAAAAAACCAGAATGTACAGTGATAAAATATCTGCTGACCTTAATAAAACCCTAGAGGATTTCAAAGAAAATTTCAAAAATATGCAAAAACTCGCTGATGACAAAATTAACGAGTATAAAAACGCTACAGTAAGCAATATTGCAGTCGATTTAGTTGAGTTCGATGATGTTTACTACTTAAAAGCTGCTGTTCCGGGGCTTTCCAAAGAGGAAGTCGATATTGAAGCCAGCGATAATGATATTGTAATAAGCGCTACTTTCAAACCATTAATCGAAGAACTTCCAGAATTATTGGGTGTTGAAGAGCTTGAAAATGCAAAAAGTATTGCTTCTGAATTGAAATCTGGAAAATGCTCAAAAACTGTTAGATTTGAAAACAGTATCGAACCGGAAAAAATCAAAGCAAAATATTCAACTGGAATAATCATTATAACTATTCCAAAATTAATTATACCAAAACATAAAGTAACAGTAGAATAATTCTACTGTTTTAATTTTCTTTTTTTTAAAAAACTAGTATCTTACCTTACCGATATGCCTTGTAGCACCAGGGTCTTCACCATTGAAATGTGCCAAGTAATAAACAAACCATTCTAAAGGAATTACAAGAATTAATGGAGACAATAAGTTATCTACATCAGCATAATCTTTTAATTCAAAGACTATCTCTTTTACTTCCAATTCATTTTTTGCAGTTTCCAAAGCCCTATCAGTAATCTCATCAGATATTAAACCTGATTTCAAAAAGATTAATGGAACATCTTTTTCAGCACGTTCAATCAATCCGTGTCTAAATTCAGCGGAATAAAGAGGACATGCATGTTTGATAGCACCTTCCATAAGCATTGTCATAGCTAATTTGAATGAAAGGCCGAAATTAGGTCCACTTCCCAAACAATAGAATATGTCTTCATCTTTAAATTCTTCAGCTAATTTTTTATTATCCTCTTCAGTTGTTTTAAGCAGTTCTTCAATTATGTCTGGAATTTCTTTCAATTGAACCAATAACTGATCTTTATTTTCATAATCTGAAGCATCGAATAAAATTTGATAAAGACATGCAATTTGAGTAATATATGTTTTTGTACCTAAAATAGCTGTTTCTGTTTCACATCTAGTAATAATTGGAGTTTTAGCTTCTTTAATCATAGAACTATCTGGTTCATTGGAAATAGAAACAGTGTGAATTCCAAATTCATTAGCACGTCTAAGAGAAGATAATGTATCTGCTGTTTCTCCGGATTGGGAAGTAAAAATTGCTATTGAATTTTCACCTTCCTTCAATAGTTTATTATAATAAAATTCATATCCTGAAAATACTTCAATGTTCATTGTTGTTGATATTCTAAGAGCGTCTCTAACACTATAACAGGTAGAGATAGAACTTCCACAGCCAATTAAATAAACCTTATCCACATTTTTAATGATTTCTGATACTTCATTCATTGTGGATAATTCACTTTCGAATGTTTTTCTAAGTGAATCAGGTTGTTCCATCATTTCATCATACATTTTGTAGTTCATGAATAAAACTCCTTAAATTAATTTATATATTAATATTATTTTCTTTTTCAAAATATAAAAAGTTTTTTTAAAAATAAAGTATAATTAATTAATGATGGAGATTGATTTATCAAAAATTGGAATGGAAAAAGGAAGACAATATGAAACAATTATTTCAACAGCTGATTGTGACGGCAATTTAAATGCAGCGCCAATCGGTGTGCTTTGCAGAGGTCCTAAAAATATAATGTGCCGCATTTTTAAAGGAAGCCATACATTAGAAAATATCATTTTACAAAAGGAGTTCACTGTCAATATTTCTGAAGATCCCGAACTCTTTACCTGGTCTCTTTTAGATAATTTACAAAGAGATGACTTTAACGAAGATAAATCGATTAAAGATATTGATTGCTATTTTAAATGTGAAGTAACTGATTTGAAAGAAGCTGTAAAGCAAAGTGACCCAATTAAAAGCAAAGGTGAAGCTATTGTTATTAAGGCTGACGTGACTGAACTAGTTATCAATAAACCAATAAAAGCATATAACCGGTCATTCAGCTATGTTATAGAAAGTCTGGTGAATCTTTCAAGATTGGACATTGCAGATGACGAATTAAGAAAATATTATTTAAAAAGTTTTAGTGAAGCGTATAGAGTTATAAAAAAAGTTGGTTCTAAAAAAGACAAAGAATCTATTGATAAGATAAGAAATAAAATAAAAGAAAAAGGTTATGAGATTTAATTTATAATTAAATCCATAAATTCAAAGCTATCGCCATCGAACAGTCCCATATCTGAAATTTTGATGGATGGAATAACTAAAAGAGCCATGAAAGCCATTGTCATGAAAGGAGAATCAAGCTTACATCCCAATGCAGAAACCATATTATGCAAAATACCTAATTTTTTAGCTACCTTATAAGCATCTTTATTAGTCATTAACCCCGCAATAGGAAGAGCCAATGAATCACTGAAGTCTTCACTAACAACAGAGAATCCTCCCTTATTTTCAATAATGTTGTTAACTGCTTTGGCCATCATTGCAGAATCATAGCCGACAACGACAATATTATGGGAGTCATGCGCAACAGATGAAGCAATGGCTCCTTTTTTAAGGTCAAATCCTTTGATAAACGCATTAGTAATATTATTATTTCCATATCTTTCAACAACAGCTATTTTTAAGACATCCTGATAAATGTCGGGCTGAACTTTACCATCTTTGGTTATTAATTTTGCAGTTGTTTTTCCAGTCAATAACTCGCCATTATAACATTCAATAACGTTGACTTCACATTCATCTCCATCGAACAATACATCAAAGTCTTCAGCAGTTCTTTTAATAGCATTGATTGTATTTTGAGTTTCAACTTCAGGAACATCAAACAATACGTTTTCACCATCGAAAACACACTGCCCTGCAATATAAGTTTTCAAAATATTAAAGTCATAAATATTATCGATAATGATGAAATCTGCTTTAGCTCCCGTTACTATTGCACCAGCATCCAGATTATAATGGGAAGCAGGATTTATTGTAACCATTTCAATAGCTTTTATCACATCTATGCCCAATTCCACTGCCTTTTTAACGGATTTGTCTAAGTGACCTCTGATTAAGTCATTTGGATGCTTGTCATCGCTTACAATAAAGTCAAAAATTGGAGAGTGAATTCTTCTCTCCAAAACTTCATTTGGAATTATTCCGAAACTTTCCTGATTTTTCAAATAATCAATCCTTTCAGAAAAATCAAAAAGAGCTTCCATATTTTTAGCAGATGACCCATCACGAACCATAATTTTCATACCTTTCTGCTTTTTTTCAATAGCTTCATGGAAATTACTGCATTCGTGGTCAGTGACTATACCCTGTTCCACATATTTATCCAACTCTTCATCAGAAACCAATGGCGCATGACCATCAATAGGCTTTTTATATTTTCTGGCCAGTTCCAATTTTCTTAATACTTCCTCATCCCCATTGATAACACCCGGAAAATTCATCATTTCTCCAAGAGCAACAATTTCATCCTTTTGAAGTAAAACTTCAATGTCTGAAGAATCCAAAATCGCACCAGATGTTTCAAAAGAAGTGGCAGGCACACAGGAAGGTGCTGTGAAGTAAAAATTCAAAGGAACATGAGAAGCATTTTCAATCATAAATTCAATACCCTCAATTCCACAAACATTAGCTATCTCATGAGGATCACATACAACAGAAGTAGTACCATGCCTTACAGCAATTTTTGCAAATTGTGATGGAGTAAGCATTGAGCTTTCAATATGAATATGCGAATCAATGAAACCCGGAACAATCAAACCTTCAACGTCAACTTCAACATTTTCATCCATTACAGGAACAATATGTTTAAAAATTCCGTCTTCAATAGTTATTCTTGCAGGATAAACGGAATTTGTTAAAACATCCAGAACATAAGCTGTAAAAGTCATTTTAATCCTCATTTAATGCATTATAAAGCAATGGTAAGAAAGACCCTATATCAGTAACAATACCGACTACCTGTGCACTTCCCCTATCGGACAATTTGGTAACTGTAGATGGATTAATATCCACACAAATGGTTTTAACTCTTGATGGAAGCATATTACCCGTAGCAATGGAATGCAACATTGTTGCAATCATTATAACCATATCCATTTCCTGAGCATATTTTCTCATTTCCTTTTGGGATTCAACAACATCAGTAATAACATCAGGTAAAGGTCCATCATCACGGATAGACCCCGCAAGCACAAATGGAACATCATTTTTAATACATTCATACATTATACCTCCAGTTAATGTTCCATCCTCAACAGCTTCCCTAATGGAACCGGAACGATTAATCTTATTAATAGTCCTCATATGGTGAGTATGACCGTGAGCTACGATTTTTCCGGTTTCCACTTCAATACCCAAGGATGTGCCGAATATGTTGGATTCCATATCATGAGTAGCTAAAGCATTACCTGCCATGATAACATCAATGTAACCTTCTCTAACTAAAGCAGCCAAATATTTAGCGGAACCTGTGTGAACAATAGCCGGACCACCGACAATTCCGATTTTACCGCCTCTAGCTTTGATTTCTTTCATTTCGGCAGCTATTCCCCTAATGATGTTCATTAATGGTTTTTCAGAGGAAACATCGCTGTTCATGAATTCGAAAACCTGCTGTTCGTCTCTTGATCTGTTTGGTGGAGTGACTTTAACTCCTTCCAGACCAACGACGATTTTATCACCTGCCTTAATATCGGCAATAGGCTTTACAAAAGCACGTTTATTTTCCTCATCCACAACAACTAAACAATCCATTTCAATATCTTCAACAGGAATCCAATTCCCATCATAATAAATATGGGTAACATGATTAGATGAAGAGTAAAAACCTTCAGGAGCAACTTTATCTTTGGTAGATGCAACTAAATTAACTTCTTTAAGTTCATCAATAGATGCACCGAGAACTGATAATTCATCTAAAATTGAATCCAATAATTCTGGAGTTTCTGCTGAAACTTCAATTGTAGCAGTACTAATGTCTGATTTTTTTCGTCCAACATCAATTTCTAAAATATCAAATTCGCCACCTTTATCCATAATAATGCCCATTGTCTTGGTTAAGATTAATGAGTCAATAATATGTCCAGAAAGTTCAATATTTCGTTTTTCCATAAAATTTGCTCCATTTATTTAATATTATAATTATATTTTAGGTGATATTTAATGGTATTGTTATATTAAAAAAAGAAAAGAAAAAATAATTCAAAAATTATTTTTTCATGACTTTATATGCTTTTAAAGGAGCTGCCATCGAAATATTATCAATCTGTACTTCTTTAACTTTTTGTTTGTAGAATTTGTCTTCATCAAAAGTGCCTTTCTGTTTTTCGATATTAATTTCATTAATGATTTTGGTAACGATATCCCTATAAAATTGTCTTGCTTCATTTGGATTCATATCTTTAGTAGGGACATATATTGAATTCATTACTGCTCCAAATGCACTTCCCCCTATTGAACCAATTTTTTCCCTTTCTAAAACTAATATAGATTTTACAAAATCATCATTGATTGAATTATAAACCTCTAAAAATTCAGGCTCATTTTTCGCATAAAATTTAGCATTTTTATCTTCCATACCCCTATTACGTCGAATACTTGCACTTTTTCCAAAAACTAAATCCATACCTTTACTTTTATGTAATGCTCTGCCAAATTTTCCGGAAATTTTTTCATCAACATCAATTACAGAATCAAGTAATGAATCTTCTTTGCTTATTTGTGAATCCTTAATTGGTGGAATGTTATTATTTTCTCCAGAAGATATTTTAGTACCACATTCAGGACAAAACTTACTATCACCAGCATCAAACCCACAACTAGGACAAATACTACTAACCTCCTCAACCACTACCTCAGTACCACAATTAGGACAAAACTTACTATCACCAATGTCTACTCCGCAGTTTTTACAAATAACCATTTTTTTATCTCCTAATCGTCAAAGAAACCATCGAATATACTATCATCATCAATATCATCTTCATAGTAATCTATATCACCATCACCATCTTCATCGATACCATATTCATCAATTTCTCCATCTTCATCATAATCAAAGCCATAAGTATCCGGATTCCCATCACCATCAGTATCTGCCATATATGTATCAGCGTAACCATCACCATCAGAGTCATATGCTGCGATATCTATATCTCCATCACCATCGACATCTTCAGCTACAAAATCCGCATAGCCGTCACCATCAGTATCCATGACAACAGTATCGAAATTTCCATCACCCGTAGTATCGGCGGCAACAGTATCAACATAACCATCACCATCAGTATCGGCTTCTATATAATCAACATAACCATCACCATCAGTATCATAACCAAAAGTATCGAAATTTCCATCACCATCAGTATCTACACCAACAGTATCATAATAACCATCACCATCAGTATCAGCTACACCATAATCTGCATAACCATCACCATCCTCATCAACGAGAACAGTATCAAACTCTCCGTCACCAGTCGTGTCCACACCAACAGTATCAACATAGCCATCACCATCAGTATCTACACCAACAGCATCAACATAGCCATCACCATCAGTATCACTCACAACGGTATCATAATTTCCATCACCATCTTCGTCAGAAACGATGCTTTCTTCGTATCCATCCCCATCCAAATCGACATATTCCTCATCAGCCATAATATCATTGACTCCTTACAAGTTCTTTGTATCTAAAATCTAATAAATATGGATCAAAATCCACTAAAGTAGAGACTTCAGGGATTCCATTTTTATCATAATCAACAGTAAAGTATTCTCTAGGTTTTGCTTTTTGTTTTTTTGATTTTTGGGAAGATATACCTCGTCTAGTTGATTTTTTTAATTTTTCTTCATGTTTTTCCTGATCAAAGGTTAAACTATCATCTGATAAAATTGTACCGATGTTGGCAGCCATCATTACTGGAATTCCAACCCCAGTAGCCATACCTGCCGCAGTTAAACCATACATCCCCAATCTTTTAAGATTTTTATTCCTCTTTTTTATACGGTTATATTCTACTTTTTGTTCGGGAGTTAAACTTTCATAATACTCTTTTTCTTTCTTGTTTTTTTCATCTTCTTTTTCAGCTTGCCTATCTATAGCATCAAAAACATTTTGAAGTTCTTCCATACTTTGGATTTTTTCATTTTCAAGAGCCTTATCTTTTAAATTCTTCATGTTATTAAAAAAACCCATGTCAAACACCTTAATCTAATTTGGTTCCACAAGAATCACAGAAAATATAACCTTCTTGAACTTTAGTTCCACAATTTTTACAAAACTTTTCATTAGCCCCTTCATCTTTTTTTACATTATTAGTGGAGGCATTTTGATTTGATACATCATTAACAACATCAGAAGATTTTTCCTTAATATCATTGAACATATTGGATGCACTTGAAACATAATCTACTTTATGTTCTTTTGGAGGCAATTCAACTTTATCGGATTTGGAAGGTTTATCCTTTTTCTCATTAACTTCGGCAGGTTTGTTATTAGGAGTATTTTTATTTTTCTCTTCTTCCAATTCATCAGTCAAACCCTGAATAACTTCACCATAATCCTTATGCAAGTCCTGTTGTATTTTGAGTTGTTCCTCTAATTCCTTTTTTAATTTTTTAACAACATTTTTATGCTGATTAACAGATTTGTTCATGTCAATCAAAAGGTCTTTATGTTTTTTAATATCTTCTTTTAACATTAGATTTTGCTTAGTTAAATTATCATTAATAGATTGCTGTTGATCGAATTTAGCATCTAAATGAGTTAATAAATCATCTTGTTTATCAATAATTTTTTCTAGACGTTCAACATAATCGCTTTCTTTATCCATCTATTTTCACCCCCACAAATTTTCCTAAAAATATTTTATGATACTGGGAATATTCTTTTCTGCAAAACTCCTGATGTTTGATTTGAAAAAAACATTTGAAAGATATGCTATTATAAGCCCTAAAATAATTAAAATGATAATTTGAGTTCCAAAAAAATATTCATAAGCATTGGCAACATATTTACCCCACCAAAATTCAATTAATGGATATTCCAACATTCCCAATACAAATCCAACAACTAAACCTAAAACACTGGCATTAGCTTCATTATTGACAAGGCCTGCGAAGAATCCTACACTTAAAATAATAGCAAGGATGTATGAAATCCATGCCAATCCAATTATTATGCCTATTGAAGACAAAACAATTGAAGCTATTAATGTAATTATAAAAGGTTTGATTATCTTGTTAAAGTCAATTTTTTCAATAAATCCCTGATTTGGATTTAAATTATCTCTTTTAATATTTTGTGAGGAATTGCTCTTTTTTTGAATTCCCATTCCACATTCTGAACAGAAAATATCCCCCTCACTTAATACACTTCCACAATTAGGGCAGGTATCTGATTTATCCTCAACAACTTTCGTGCCACAATCAGGACAAAATGCTGAATCAGGATTTAATAAATTTCCACATTGTGAACATATGATTTTTTCAGAAGATTCATCAGATTTAATGGGATTTCCACAATTCGGACAAAAATCTGAAGAACTTTTGACTTCAACGCCACAATTACTACATTTAACCATTTTACTCCCCTAATTAAAAAGTAAATCTTTTTTAATCTGATTGAATTCTTCCTGAGAAATTGCACCAGTTTCGAGTAATTCCTGGAATTCTTTTAATTGTTGAGCTTTTGTTGGTTCAGCTGATTGATTTTCAACAACAACTTTTTGAGGTTGCCCTCTTAATAATTCGAATAATTCAACTAAATTTTTTCCAAATTCAAAACTTGGAAGCCTAATCTCATAAAGTGTATTATCAACTAATTTGATTAATAATCTATCAAACATATCCGCACTGTCATTATTAACAATCATGTCTTTAAATCTGGTTGCTTTCAAAGATTGGATATCATTTCGAATATTATGCATAATTGACTCGGGAGTAATCCATTCTCTTTTAGTAATATCTGCATACCTACTTTCATCACCTAGGCGCTTAGTTATTCTCATAGAAACAATTTTATCGAAATAAAAATTGTTTATTCCTGCATTGACTTTTTCAAAATCCCGATTATCAATTTCCATAAAAACAAATTTATCTTCTTTAATTATGAAAAATCCATCAATAATAGTTTCATTACCCCTATAATTTTTAAGTGATCTACCTATAGGTGCACCAAATAAATAAGCATCAACAATATCATTAGTTAACTGATGTTTTGATGTTGATTGCTCTAACTTATTGAATCGTTTGACACTGGTTAAAAAATAATCCTCATCTTTAATTCCAAACTCATCTGCAAGCCTATCATATCTTTCTATAACTTCATCACGTTTTTCATTCCATTCTCTTTGTTTGGAAGATAATATTGGGCCAGAATTCCCATTATCCAATTTATTACCGCATTCTTTACAAAAAGTAGTATTCTTACTATTTTTAGCACCGCATTTTGGACAGATATCAGAATCCTTTTCATATTTTTCTACTTTTTCACCACAATTAAAGCAAAAATCAGACCCCACAACTTCTGCACCGCACTTACTGCATTTAACCATTAAAATCACCTATTGTTGATTATTAATTGTTTTTCTTATTTTATTTCCCCAGTTATTTTCTTCAATATCATCCACAGTAGTTTGTAGATTCTTTGAAAGTTCAGAAATAGAACTATTTAATGCATTAATTTTATTTTCCATAATATCAATTTCAAGTTTTATAAAACCTTTTTCGATATCTGAATAAATTTTGGAATTTTCTTCAGAAATTAATTCTACATCAGTACCTTCATTCAACATATCCATCAATCTTAAAAATACGTGTTCTTGATGTTGTTTTTCATATTCTTTAATATCTGCAATACTATAAATTCTATCCAACAACATTTTAATAACATTGATAAAATCTTGCCTATCTGCATGTTCGTTAACATTATTAGGAACAATATTTGTTTTTAATAAAAATACTGACTCGATATTGTCATTATCTTTAAGTACTAAAGAATAACCTTTGTTTTCAATATAAACTAAAGCAATTGATCTAGTTTCATAGATGTTGACCTCAACTTTAGAAAATTCCTTTGGTATAGATAAAAAATCCAAATTACGTACTAACATCTTATCGCCCATTAAAAATTTTATAGTTAATAATATGTTTATACACAACATATAAATATTGCTAATATCTTGCTAATAACATAGAGATATCATAATATAACTAAAAGAAGTAAATATTGGATTATGGAAATTAAAGATGATATGCGCATGATATCCCTATTATTACGTTCTAAAAGGAGAGTTGAAGTATTAAAATCTTTAGAATTTGAAGATAAAATTCCATCAAAAATTAGTAAAGACATTGGGGATGGTAGCAATCATGTATCCAAATATCTAAAAACACTAAAAGAAGCTGAATTAATTGTCTGTTTAAATGAAGACGACAATATGTATAGATTCTATAGCATCACTGATAAAGGCAAGTACTATCTTCATAAGGTCCAAGAAGAATATAGTGAATAATAAAAAAAACTTATTTTAAATTAAAGACAAAAAGTCATAAACTATTTTAGCAGCACTTACAGCAGTACTTTCACCCAATCTGTCTGTTGCGATTTCAACTACATCCATTCCCACAACTTCCTTAAAAGCCAAAGCTTTAATGACATCTTCAATTTCGGAAGTGAATAAACCTCCAGGAGTCGGATTTCCAACAGAAGGTGCAATAGCCGGGTCTAAAACATCCATGTCAATTGATAAATAGATTGGTGTTTCAACAGTTGTTAGATAATACTCAACTGCATCCATATGGCGGTGAACTTCATTATTTTTAAATGTTCTAATATTATATGTTGATTCAACAAATTCTTCCTCCTCTAGGGAAGATGATCTAACTCCAATTTGAACTAAATCAACACCAAATTCATGTGCTCTTCTCATTACGGTTGCATGTGAATATTTCTCACCAATAAAATCAAAAGCCAAATCTCTGTGAGCATCGAGATGAACAACAGTTAACTTATCATATTTATCAGTTAACGCTTTAATAACTCCAATTGAAGCTGAATGCTCACCACCAATAGCAATTGGTTTTATATTCAAATCAAGTAATTCATTAACTGTATCCTCAACAATTTTGCATGTAGCTTCACAATTTCCGGGAATTACATTAACATCCCCAAAATCATAAAAAGTACAGTCCAAATCACTTTTAAAATTAGTATTATATTTTTCAAATCCATATGATGCTTCACGAACAACAATAGGGCCTAAACGTGAGCCTGAATGATATGATGTTGTGCTATCAAATGGAACTCCAATTATGCCATAGGAATCCTTTTTTAAATTTTCAAAATCAACTTCTGTGGAAAATGCAAATTTCCATGGGTCGTAAGTATTCAATAGCATAATATATCTTTAAAAAAAAGTAAAGTTAGAGAACTTATTTAGTTCTCATGATTTTCATATTGCCTAAAGCTACAATGTATTCTACTTCAATACCTTCAGTGATTTCAGCTTTTAAATCTTCAGGCATTGGTAAATCTAAAGTTTCGTAACTTTCCATATCCATTAATTGAACATTGTCACCTTGGATAGATAATACTTGTCCTACTCTTTTATCAATAATAGGAATATCTACTTTAGTATCTACAGGTTTAACAATACTTCTTTTTTGATTATCAAAAATACCTACTGCTTCTAATCTTGCTTTAGCAGCCCCGTGTTTACCTGGGGATGAGGTAGTTAAACTAGTGATTTTAGATGCTTCTCCACCTAATACGATATATTTTCCAACTTTCAATGTTTTAATCTCTACTACTTTAGTTGACATTAATTTTTCCTCCATTAATTCCTGATTTTTATAATCTATAATAAGAATTATTTTAGATTAATTATAAATCTATTTCCTATTTTATATAAAGTATTCG
>JAILDN010000091.1 GCA_024689425.1 Methanobrevibacter sp. | reverse complement strand
CGCTTATCCATTTAAAAACAAAATAATTAATAAAAAAAACAACATTACCAATAGCCAAACACAAATAAATATTTTTTAATATCCATTCTTCCTTTCTTATCAGAAGCTCTCTTTTCCATATTTTTAAACACAATATCGCTTCCAAAATAATAATAAACTATTTTAGACAAATAAAAGAACATTATGACTAAAACAGCGATGATTGCATGATTAAAGAACTAGTAAATATTCAGAAATAGGAAAAAATCCTGAGGATAATGAAAATGAAATGTATTTTTTAAAAATCATAATCTTATATTAGATAAAAATTATATAATAAAAATAGTGATAAGATGAAAATAGCTATTGTATGTGGAAAAGATGAAGGGCCAACGAAATTGAATGCTTTTGATAATGCATTAAGTGATGCGGGAATTGGTGATGTAAATCTAATAAAAGTATCAAGTATGCTGGCCGGAAATACCGCAATAACAGATTTGGGAGAATTAAAAGCGGGTTCAATGGTTAATTGCGTATTGTCTGAAGTTACATCAGACCATCCTGGAGATGAGATAACCGCAGTTGTAGCAGTAGCTATTGGAAATGAATTAGGTTGTGTCGTTGAAACAACCGGGATAAATAAAGAAAAACAGGAATTAATAGATGAAGCAAAATTCATGGTTAAATACATGATGGAAAAACGTGATGTTAAAATTAATGAATTGATTGTAAAAGAAGCTACGACAACTGTTGAATGTATTGCTTCCGTTGTAGCATCAGTAGTTTATTTAGAAGAGTGAGAATATGGATGTTAAAGATAAACAAATAGCTACAGATTTGGCTTATGAAATAATTAGAGAAGTGGGAAGGGCAATTAGGCCCTATGTTGGAAAACCAGAATCTGGTGAAAAAGTAAAGATGGGTGCTGACGGAACACCTACTTCATTTATTGATATTATAGCTGAAGATAAATTGATTAACATCTTAAAAAATGCTCCAGTTTTATCTTACATTATAAGTGAAGAAGTTGGTGAGCTAAAACTCGGTAAAGGAACTAAAAGAAGCATCAATCTAACTGAAGAGTTAAGGCGTGATGATTTAGACGAAGAAGAAATTCCAAAATTCATATTTTTAGTTGATCCAATTGATGGAACAAGTAATGCAATTAAAGAAATACCTGCTTATGGCATATCCATAGCGATTGCAAATGTTCCTGAAGGAAGACTGGCCACCCTTGATGATGTTGAATTGGGTTTTATCAGCAACTTTGGAAATGGTAACTTTTTTGAAGCCGAAAAAGGAAAAGGATGCTGGTTAAATAATGAAAAGGTCCACCCAAGTAAGGAAATAAACATCAGTAATATGACATTAGGAGGTTTTACAAAAAGTGGAACTATATCTGCTTCCAAATTAGTCGATAACGCAAGAAGGATGAGAGTACTGGGTTCCGTAGTTCTAGAATTGTCATATGTTGCCAGCGGAAGATATGATGCATTTCTCGATTTGAGAGGCAGTAGAATAATTGATATTGCTGCATCAAAATTAATTATTGAAGAAGCCGGAGCCATAATAACATCAAAACATGGGGAAAAACTAACAAATAAATTAAGTATCCATGAAAAAGCAATAGTTGTAGCAGCAAACAATGAAATACTGCACAAGCAGATTATTAACATTTTAAACAACAATCAAATTGACGTGATTGGAAAAATTGGTATTGCAAGTCGAATTGATCAAAATAGACCAATATTATTTGCAGCCAAAATAACCGATTATTTATTAACTAATGGTATTGAAGTAGTTATCGAAAAAAGATTGGCATCAAAACTTGAAGAATTGAAAGAAAATCCAAAAATTGATAAGATAATCCAAAAGACAATTAAAAATTCACCCGAAATGGCCGAGGAACTCGAAGACTTAAATTTAAATATTGATTTCAAAAAAATTGCATATGAACTTAATGAGTTTGATTGTGATATGGCAATTGTTTTAGGTGGAGATGGAACATTACTTAGAGCACAATCTAAATTAAAAGAAGAAACCCCTTTATTTGGTATTAATATGGGAACTGTAGGATTTTTAACAGATATTGAAGTTTTAGAAACATTTAATGCTCTAAATTCTGTTTTGAAAGGAGATTATTACAAGGAAAAAAGGACTAAATTACTCGTTTCCCACGAAAATCATGATTATACTGCAATGAATGAAGTAGTTATAATGACGGATAAGCCTGCAAAAATGTTACATTTTGAAATTCAGGTTGATGGAGAAATAATTGAAGAAGTTCGTGCTGATGGATTAATTATTTCAACACCTAGTGGGTCTACTGCTTATGCAATGTCTGCAGGAGGTCCTATTGTTGATCCTAAACTTGAAGGATTCATTATTATTCCAATTTGCCCATATAAATTAGGAGTAAGACCATTCATTGTATCAGACAATAGTGAAATAACTGTGAAATTACTTAAGAAAGGTAAAAAAGCAGTGTTTGTTATGGACGGTCAAATTAATGAAGAAGCGGCGTATCTTGAAGAAATAAAATTTAAAAAATCAGAAAAAGATGTTTACTTCATAAGAACCAGTAGTAAATACTTCTATGAAAGAGTTAAAGATAAATTAAGCGAAGGTGGAATTAACAAAGAACAAAGGTGCTTCTAATGAACACCTTAGTTATTGATTTAACTCATGGCGGAGTAAAAATTGCAATAAGCCTTGCAAAAAAAGGAATGGGAGTTTATGCTTTTGATATTTACAATACCCTAAAGCCTTTAGATGCAAAAATGCTTGATGTTTATGATGTTGAATTAATACAATTGGAAGATTTAAAAAATTTTAATGGAGATTTAAAAGTAATTTATCCAATACATTTACCATTAACCAGAGAACAAATTAAAAAACATAACCCTAATTTAAATTATTTATTTTTAACCCATCATGAAGCAATAGCTGAAATTTTAGATAATTGGGGCAACGATATTAATAAAATCGAAATAACGGGAGTTAAAGGTAAAACCAGTTGCGCATTTATGCTTAAAGAGATTTTACTGGAAGATAATCCTTTAATCTTATCTAGTTTAGGTGCTTTGATTTATGATAACAAAAAAGAAATTGTTTTAAAGAAAAACATTTCAATAACTCCCGCAAATATCAAGGAGACTGTTGATTTAGCATATAAACTTGCTAATCCTATTTGCGGAGGCGAAATTAAAGAAAGAATTTATAATTGTGCAATTTTTGAAAGTTCACTTGGGGCATGTGGAGTTGGTGATGTAGGACTTTTAACGAACATTATTGAAGATTATCCTATTGCAAACAACAATTCTTCTGCAAACATTGCTAAAAAGCAAATATTTAAGTGCAATACTGTATGTTGTGAAAAGGAATCTCTGGATAAATATTATAAAGATATTGATCATGATAAAGTTAATTCGTTTAGTTTAGATGATAGAGAAGCTAATTTATATGCAACCAATATCGATTTTTCCCTTGATGAGACAGTTATTGACATTAAATACACGAACATCAAAACAGTTGATGACAGATTACTAAATGGAGAGCTTACAGTTAAAACATTTGCTCCAGGAGCCCACCATGTTTCAAATGTTTTGGGTGTTGTTGAAACAGGCCTATCCTTAGGGGTTGATGAAAATAAAATTAAAACTGGTTTGATTAACTATAAAGGAATTCCTGGAAGAACAAACAAAAAAAATATTGGCGATATCATCGTAATTGAAGAAATAAATCCTGGAATTAACACCAAAGCTATTGAGGCATCCATCAATATGATAAATAACAAATCAGATTATATTATTGCTATCGGTGGCGATTATGGGATAACCTGTGAAGAAATCGATGAAGAAAAGGTAGCAAGTTTAATAAATAATCTTGATGAGAACATAATTTTAACTGGAGAGGTCGGAAAAAACATTTCCGATAAAGTCAATAAAGAAATTAAATTTATTCAAAATTATGAAACAGTTCATGATTTAGCCATTGAAAATAATAAAAATCTACTTTTTATTTATCGATCAGATTACAGGAAATTATCAAAAAGATAATAAAAATGTAATATTATTTTTACTTTAAATTGAAACATTTAATTATAATTAAATATAGATAATACAATGTAAATTTATAATAAGTTATAAGTTAAAACTTATATGCAAAAATGAAAGAATATTTCATTAAAAAGAAATTCTTTTTTTTGCAGTACTTTTTATAATTTGGAGACGATAATTTGATAGTAGGAACAAGGGGAAGTCAATTAGCACTTGCACAAACAAAACAAGTATGTCAAGACCTATCAGCAATTACTGGTGAAAAAATTGACTTAGAAATTATTAAAACTAAAGGAGATAAAATCACTACTTCCCAATTATACAATATGGACTCAAAAGGTCTTTTTACTAAAGAATTAGATATTGCACTTTTAGAAGAGGAAGTTGATTTTACAGTACATAGTTTTAAAGACTTGCCTACCGAATTAGATGAGGACCTAGAAATTGTTGCTGTTCCAAAACGCGAATCACCTCGTGAAGTATTAGTTTCTGAAAAAACTTGGGAAGAATTAGGTTCAGGTTCCAAATTGGGAACCAGCAGCCTTAGACGTGAAGCTTTCTGTAATCATTACGAAAAAGACTTTGAACTTAAACCAATTAGAGGGAATATTGAAACTAGAATCAATAAAGTCTATGAAAGTGATTTAGATGCAACAATAATGGCAGAAGCCGGATTGAAAAGACTAGGATTAACTGAACATATAAAAACCATATTCCCAGTTGATTACATTACTCCTCCCGCAGGCCAAGGTGCTTTAGCAATTATCACAAGAAAAGATTCTGACAAAAAAGAAATTATCTCCAAATTAAATGATTTTACTTCAATGCAAGGAGTATTTGCAGAAAAAAAAGTGTTAGAAGAACTGGGCGTAGGTTGTCAATGGCCAATTGGTTCTATAGCACAAATGACAAATAAAAAATTTAATATTTACTCAATATTACTAACTAAAGAGGGAGAAATCCTAAACGAGCAAACAGAAACCGGTTCAATAAGAAATGCTGTTGAATTAGGTGCTAAAATTGGGAGAGTATTCCAGGACTATGTATAAGTGGAGGAATAAAATTGAGAACTGTTAATGTTGGAGTTATTGGAGTAGGAGCAATGGGTGAAAACCATGTTCGTGTATACCACAAAATGGAAGAAGCTAATTTATTAGCTGTTTCAGATGTGAGTGAAAGAGCACTTAAAAAAATCGAAAAGAAATACGGTGCCAAAGGTTACACCGATTACAATGAACTACTCGAGAACCCTGAAATTGAAGTAGTTAGCGTTTGTGTTCCAACTACTTTCCACCATTCTGTTGTTATGGAAGCTATCAAAAATAAAAAACATGTACTAGTTGAAAAACCAATAGCGTTTACATTGAATGAAGCTGAAGAAATGATTGCTGCTGCAAAGGAAGCTGGCGTGATACTTGCAACAGGACATGTAGAAAGATTCAATCCTGCTGTTCAAAAAGCCAAAGAACTTATTGAAGATGGAGTTATCGGCGATATCGTATCAGCATTTGCAAAAAGAGTAGGCCCTCTCCCACCTAGGATAAAAGATGTTGGTGTTGCAATTGATTTGGCTATTCACGATTTAGATATAATGAATTACCTATTTGAAGAAGATATTACTCAAGTTTATGGTACAATGAACAGTATTTTGGATGACTGTGACTTTGAAGATCATGCAGAGATTATGGT
The DNA here is from genome assembly GCA_024689425.1 of Methanobrevibacter sp. Lineage (GTDB taxonomy): Archaea > Methanobacteriota > Methanobacteria > Methanobacteriales > Methanobacteriaceae > Methanocatella. The sequence continues at coordinate 4,330 of JAILDN010000091.1, read as the reverse complement.
AAGTTTTGACAATGAATCAACTGGAATAATTGAAGTAAACTGGTTAACTCCATATAAAAGAAGAGAACTCGAACTTACCGGAACCGATGGAATTATTTCCGTAGATTATATTAAACAAAGTATAGATGTATATGGTAAATTTGGCCAAGATATCGAAATTATACATGAAGAACCATTAAAGAGCGAATTAAAATCATTCTTAAATGCTGTTGTAAATGAGGAAGAACCAGAAATTACTGGTGAAGATGGACTCAAAGCTCTTAAAATGGTTATAGCAGCAAATAGGTCATCTAAAGAACACAGACCAATTAGTTTAGATGAACTTGAGGAATAGTGATATTTATGAAAACTAAATTAATTCAAAAAGCTCAAGAACTTAGACAACATGGATTTACAACTGGGGAAATAGCAGATGAACTTAATGTGAGTATGGATACTGCGAGATGGTTAACACTCCAAAAAGCAGAAGAAGAAAAATCTGATGCACCGGTGGACTTTGCTATTAATTGGAATAGTATCGGTGGAAATTCAACACGTTTAAGTTATGTTTCTGGAGCTTTAAGCGACATGGCTCTTTCACATGGTGAAGTGGATGTTGTTTTAGGAATTGCTGTTAGCGGAGTTCCATTTGCAACTGTAATGGCAGACTTCTTAGAAGATATGAGTGGAATAGATACTTCAATCGCAATTTACCACCCAAATAAACATAGAAAAGACCAAGACAACACAGATGATGAGGGTACTCTCAGTACTAACTTTGGATCTGTTGAAGGTAAAAAAGTCGTTATTGTTGATGATGTAATTACCAGTGGAAGAACTGCTCGTGAAGTTATCCGCACAGTCAAAGACCATGGTGGAGAACCTACCTGTGTTACTGTTTTAATTGATAAAGCAGGGCTTTCTGAAATCGAAGATGTTCCTGTAGAATCTTTAATTAAAGTAAGTAGATTATAAATATCTACTTTATCCTTATTTTTTCAAAACTAACCATACAAATATGCTAAATTATTTATAAAAGTCTAAATAAAATTTTTATTAATGAACTTAAAAGAAAATATTGATTATTTAATGGCAAATAAAAAATATTTATTGATTTATTTAATTTTAATAGCTATTTTTACATTTGTAATGTTTGGCCCTAAAAACTATCAATTTTGGGGTTTTGAAGCAATATCAATACCTGCAATAACCATTATTGGAATAATAACAATTATTTATTCTTTTAAAAAGGAACTGGATATACATAAAGTAGCATTAATATTGATTATTGTTTTTGGTTTGTTAATGGTGTTTTTAGCTCCTCCAATGTCATATCCTGATGAAGCAATACATTTCTCTAGAGCCGAATTATTATCTGAAGGAGTTTTATCTCCTCAAGAAACAGATCAGGGTTTTTTGGTGAATAATTATTTTTTCGGTTTAAATGAAGCACAAAAAGGTTTAACAATATTTGATAATCCACAAATATTTAATCCAATTACAAATTCAAAGGGATTTATGCCCAAAATAACTGAAAGCCCTTTTTATTCATATATATTTTCAGCAATTGGAATATTGCTAGCAAAAACACTTCATTTAACAGCAATTTTCGCATTATTCTTTGCCAGAATTGGCAATTTACTATTATATGCTGGTGTTGCCTATTATGCAATTAAAAAAGTACCCGCATTTAAAATAGGATTAACAGTTATAGCAACAATGCCCTTAGTAATATCCCAAGTTTCTTCAACTAGTTATGATGCATTTATTTTTACGTTTACCCTATTAATTATGGCATATTTCATAAAAATGTATAAAGATAAAGCTGAAAATAAAGATTTGGCAGTATTCTTTATTTCAATATTATTAATTAGTCTTATTAAACCACCATATATCATATTAACCCTATTAATCCTAGCCATTCCAAAAGAAAACTTTATAACAAACAGAAATTATCCATTTATAGTAGTCATATTTATGTTTATTATTACGTTTTTATCTTTCAACGGGCTTTTAAGTTCAATACTTTCAACAAGCACTGCCACAACTGTTACAACTGCTACAAGCAACATATCTGTCAGTGGCCAGAGTAATTTTGTTATAAATAATCCTTTAATATTAATTGATTTAATTAAAAACGTTATTGTCTCAATACCTAGCATGTTTGTATTGGACTTAAGTTTCTTCCATTATGCAGATTTTAAAGGATTAAAAATATTTAATTTAGCTTATTTATTATTCTTTATTGTCTTTTCCTTACTCTACAAGCAAGACATTAATTTATCAAAAACAAAAAGAACATTATTATCTTTAATATTTATAGTTGTTTACTTTGGAATTTATGGAATTTTATACTTAATATGGACTCCAATCGGTTCAAATATCATTTTAGGAGTTCAGGCAAGATATTTTATTCCAATAATCGCATTTTTACCATTAATTATTAACTATGATAAAAAATCAAAAGAAGAATACAAATACTTAATGATGTTAATTGTGACGTTTTTAGTTGGATTGATTCTATTAACAATAACACATTATTATTGAAACTAAAATTACCTAAAATTTAGAAAAAAAAGATAATAATTTAGAAAAGTAGAAAATCTACAAATCCAAATCAAAATTTCGCACACGAATAATTAAAAAAAATACGGATTTTTTTAATTTTCATTAATTATTATGTATTGGATACTATTTAAATATTATAGTCATGCCCCCACATATTGAAATTTTAATGTGATTTTGAGAAGATAAATTACAAAAATAATCCTTTGAATTCATTTAATCATCAATATCTGGTAAAAAAAATAGTTTAAAGCTTATTTCCACAGTTTGTACAGAATTTATCGTCAGCATTTACTAAATTTCCACAATTCGTGCAATGTAAAGTCTCTTCAAATTTAGCTCCGCAATTTGTACAGAATACAGAATCTCCACCTTCCACATGACCACATTTCGGACAGGTTTTTACTGAAGTATTTTCAATTTTAGGAGCGGATTTGGCATTCGGAGTTTCGGCCAAAACAGGTTTTGAATAGTCAATACCTTCTTCGATTTCCAAAACTAAAGATTTCATTACATTAATCCTTTTTTCATCAGCAGGGTGTGTTGAGAAAAAATCGAAGTTATTGGCATTTTGACCACTCATCTTTTGCCAAAATGCAGGAACACCACTAATATCATAACCTGCCCAATGAATAATGAGCATGCCTAAACGGTCGGCCTCCAATTCCTGATCTCTTCCCCAAGGATTTAATAAAAGATACTGAGAACCGATACTTGCAGTATTTACAGCCGCTCTTGTAAGGCTTCCAACTTCTCCCAGACCGATTAAATCAAAGGCAAAGCTTCCAAACCAGGATGCAGTAGTTAAAGTATTTTTAGTATTTTGAGCGCTGACCCTAGTTCTTGTATGGTCAAGCAATGCATGAGCCATTTCGTGACCCAATATAAAAGCCAATTCTTCTTCACTATGTACAACAGATAAAATACCTGTAAAGACAGCTATTTTACCACCAGGAATGCAAAATGCATTTACAGTATCTTCTAAAATTAAATGAAATTCCCAATCATAATAATCTTCAACATAATCAAGTCGACCAATTGATGACAAATAGTCTTCAACAGCATTAATTAAATTAGTTGCGACAGTTGCTAATATCTGACCTTCTTGAGAATTATCGACGATTTGTGCTTGATTTAAAATTTTATAATATTCTTGATAGCATTCTTCAAGAAATTTATCATCATTTACTTTATCATAATGTTCTTTTCCAGTAAAAGGATTTAGTGCACTCCTATCATCTTTAGCCATGAAAAGAATTTTGTTTTTAAAATAATATAAATATTGTGAAAATATTGTTATTAATATCTTACTAGAAAATTCCAGTAACTTTCATTACCGAAATATTTTAATTAAAAAAGATTTAAAAAATGTTGGATTAATAAAATAAAGTTTTTTAATGAATAAAATATGAAATACATAACAAATAATAAAAAAATAAATTAAAAAACAAAGACTTATTAATTAAAAATTATTATATTAACATATTGAACAGAGAAGTGATTTTATGAATGTATTAGTAGCCTATTATTCTAGGACAAATGTAACAAAAAAAGTTGCACAGGACATTACAGATAAACTAAACGCAGACTGTGAAGAAATTACATCAAAAGTTAATTATGATGGAAAAATCGGATATATGCGTGGAGGAAAAGATGCAATCTCAGAAAAAATCATCGAATTGGAAGATTTAAAATATGACCCTGCAGATTATGATTTGGTATATCTTGGAGCACCAGTATGGGCTTCAAAAGCAGCCAATCCCCTAATTTCTTACATTAAACAAAA
>JAILDN010000009.1 GCA_024689425.1 Methanobrevibacter sp. | reverse complement strand
AAGATTCGAAAGTGCAGTAAAAAAAGCAATGCAATTATTTGAAGATGAAGAATCTCAAAAAAATGCTAAAACCACATTATCTGCAATCCAGGAATTGATTAAAGGCAATGGAACTGCAACATTAATAATAGATGATCCTTTTGGTCAAAGTAATGTAATCAGCGATGATGTAGAAATATCTGAAATTCCACATGAAATAATGCAGGATTTGAAAACAGGATTTTCACACATTGAGGAAAAATAAAAAGGTATCTAAATATTTTTTAAAAAGGATGGATTTACATGACTTTCATGAATAGTGTTGCGAATATAAAGCAGTTACAACTTATTAAATTCATTAATGAAAACTGCAATGATGACCATGTGATATCAAAAATTATTATTGTACTTCGTCGAGACAAAATAGAAGCTCCTTATTATATGATTACTAAAATCAGTCTATCTTCTTGTGTTGACAAGCCAGATAATGGAGTTATTCATGCAATGGACATATTGAACCATGCTAGAAGGCATAATTTAACAAAAGATACATATAATGAAATAAAATCATTGATTATTGATAATGATTACGAATCCGACCAGGTGAAAATCTCTAAAAATAATCAACAGATAAAGATAGTTTTAATGTCTAGAAATGATGAGGAACTCGAGAATCTCTTTAAAAACTATGGAGAACTTTTTGACAAAATAGATAAATTGGTTGATTAGAAATAATGGGGAAATTACAACTACATTTCAAAAGAGACTAATACCTTTTTAATGCTGGGATGTTGACATAAAATCTAAAAAAAAAACAGAGACAACAGCATGAAATTTACAGCCGTAAACTTTAATTTCGAACTATAAAAGTTCATAAAAAAGAAAAATTTAATAGAGAAAATATAAAATTTTATTCTCTCTACCTTGGAAAGAAGATTTATTCTTCTTCCTCTTCTTCTTCAGAAACTGCTGAAAAGCTAGCAAAACTATCTTCTTCAACAACATCTTTTAATTTTAAAGTTTTTTGAACATCCATAGCTAAAGCATTACAATCAGCTTTAATAGCTTCTAAGTGTAATAAAATCCTTTCTTTTTCTTGATTGATTCTTTCAATGTTAGTGTATGGGTAAGTTGATTCTTTAAGCATTTCATATTCAATTGTAGTGTATGGATAATCGTTTAATTGTTTACATACATTTTTCAATACGTCACCTAAAAACTTGTTCATTTCAACTTTTACTCTTTCCCTAATCATTTTGTCATCATCAAGATTTTCTTTCATTAAACGTACAACTTCAGCTTTAGCGAAAGGTAATTTTTCTTCATCTTCGTCTAAGTATTCTTCATTTTGTTCAAAATTTTCTTCTTCAGACATAAAAATCACTTCATTATTTTTAATATCAAATATTGTGTAAAAATAACCGAGTTTGTCATAAAGATATAATTACACCAATATCATTTTTAATATTTGTTAAATCTCTTATATAAAGCTATGCATTAAATGAGATTTATGATTAATAATTTTAATATTTATTTAAGCAAATAGTAAAATAATTAATTAAAAAATCAATAATTTTAATACTACAAAAATTTGAAAAAATCGTTTTAAAAAAATGAAAAGAAGTAGCATGAAAGCTACTTTAAACTATCTTTTCTTTGAAATATTTGAATTACAAAATACAATAGAAATCAAAGAAATGAAGATTAATAATCCAACGGGAATACCAGTTTCCTTCATTTCAATTTTTGCTTTTGAAACCAAATTTAAATTCTTTTTGATTAGTCCAAAATCATGTAACTTAGAATATAATCCTGAATTAAATGGATTTTTAGGATCAATCGCTTTTTTAATAATTTCCACAATAACTTCAGCGACATTATTGTTTAAATTAAAATCAAAAGTATCTGAGATTGTAGAAACCCTATTTGCAAAAGATCCCTCCTTGGTAGATACTGCATTAATCTTCAAGAATGTTTTTTCATTACTGCCCAATGATTTGATATTCCAAACATGATTTTGGGTATCATACTCTCCAGAAGCAAGTAAAAATGATTCCAAAATGAGTGAATCATCCATAATCTCATCTACACGAATATTTTGTGCGGTATCTGGACCGTTATTGGTGAGTTCTATTGAATATGTGATTAAATCACCAACAGAAGAGATTGCTTTTGAAACTGTTTTTGTAATAGCCAAATCAGCGGCGGGTTTAACAAATAAAGATTTTTCATCCCTATTGTTACTAGGATTATAATCATGTTGTTCGCCACTTACAACAGCAACATTATCAAATTCACCAGTTGCATCTGCACGAGTAATTATAGTGATTTGTTTGCTTTCACCACAGGAAATGTCACCAACATACCACGTGCCCGTAGTTGAAAAAGTACCGTCGCCACTTGAACTTACATAAGACAAGCATTTTGGTAAAGTATCAAAAACAACTACACGTGTCGCATCACTCGGACCATTGTTTTTAACAATCAAAGTCCATTTAACAAGTTCCTTATAGTTAATTGTGCTTTGATTAACGAGTTTAGTCATTTGCAAATCACATGCAGGAGCTACATTGATAACAGCCTCCGCCCGATTATTATCAGGATTATAATCATATTCTTTTGCACTTGCAACAACAACATTTTTAATTTCTCCAATTCCTAGCACTCTTGTAATTACTTCCAGCTTAGCTACTTCACCAACTTCAAGACAGCAGAATTTCCACAATCCATCTTCATAAAAACCTTTAGTTGCATTATAACTACTAAACTTAAGATTTTCCGGCAAGATATCATGCATCTCAATATTATTTGCATTATCCGGACCATTATTTCTAACGGTAACTGTCCATTTAACAAGGCCATTGTAGTTTGGAGAAGTATTATTAACCTTTTTAGTAACTTCCAAGTCAATGGCCGGATTAACAAAGATTGATTTATTCGCTTCGTTATTAGAGATGTTATGATCATATTCGTTGCCTGAAACATTTACAATATTGGTAAAGTTGCCTGTTCTGTTAATTTTAGTAATGATTTCCAAATTAACTTTTTCACCAATGTCCAATTCTCCGATAGTCCAAATATCATTTATATAATATCCTTTGCTTGGACTTGACCTAATCAATTCAAATTCTTCGCCCAATACTTCATTTACTTTAACATCAGTTGCTTTATCCGGACCGCAATTTTCAACCAGAATTATCCATTTGATGTCACTTTTATAATCTGGAGTTGGGTTGCTTACTATCTTTGAAATTTTTAAATCTGCAGATTTAGACACGTTTATGGCTTTATTCGCTTTATTGTTTGACATGTCATAATCATATTCGCGTCCATAAACTGAGACATTATTAACTAACACTCCGGTTTTATTGATTAATGTTGTAATTTTAATTGTTGTTGAAGAAAATGCCTTTAAAAATCCGATGTAGAATTTTCCATTACTATAATTCCCAGTTGTACTTTGGATAATTAATCCTTCTGGCAATATATCATCAACATTAACTCCATTGGCATCATCCGGACCATTATTCTTAACAGTAATTGTCCAATCAACCAATTTTAAATACTTTGGATTAGTTTCATTTACTGTTTTAACAACTTCCAAATCGGCCGCATTAGGAACATTAATGGTTTTAGCCGCATTATTATTGGATAAGTCATAATCATACTCATTTCCAACAACACTGACAACATTTCTAATATTGCCTGTTTTATTAACCAAGCAAACAATATTCAAACTAGCAGAGGAACCTTTATCCAAAGCATCAACAGTCCAAATACCATTAGCATAACTGCCTTTTGAAGCACTGCTGGATTTATAAACTAATCCTGCCGGCAGAATATCTGTTACATTAACACCTGTGGCAGCATCAGGACCATTATTTCTAACGGTTATGGTCCATTTAACAAATTTAGAATAATTAGGAGTACTGTTATTGACGCTCTTGGAAACTTGTAAATCACATGCTTTAGCAACGGAAATTGTTTTAGATGCCACATTATTAGACAAATCATAATCATGCTCACTGGCAGTTACACTGGCAGTATTTTTTATATCTCCAGTTTTATTTACTAACGTGATGATTTCTAAGCTTCTGGATTGGCCGACACCTAATGTTCCAATAAGCCATTTGCCTGAACTATACTCGCCACTAGGGCTTTTTAATACCAGGCCTGATGGGAGATTATCAGTTACAGTTACATTATGGGCAATATCAGGACCATTATTGGTTACTTTTAAAGTCCATTTAACCAAATCACCGTAATTAGGAGAAGTAACATTAGAAATCTTTGTAATTGCCAGGTCACTTGCATTATTAACAGTGATTTTATTTGAATCCCTGTTATTTGTCATGTTCCAATCAAATTCCGTGGCAGTGACATTTGCCTCGTTTATAATTACGCCAGTCTTATCAATCAATGTGGTGATTTTCAAATATGCTGAATCACCTATGCTTAAATCACCGATATTCCATACGCCGTTTGAATAAACACCTTTAGAAAGTATATGGGATCTATAAACTAATCCATTTGGCAGCACATCAGTAACATTGACATTTGTTGCATCATTTGGACCATTATTCACGACATTTATAGTCCATACAATCAAATCATGATAATTATACTCGGAATTTTGACTATTCTTGCTTACCTTTACATCAATCTTTGGCTTTACGACAAAAGTTGTTGAATTTCTAATGGCCTTGTAGTAATTATCCTCATAATGTGTTGCTATCAAAGTGTAAGTTCCAGGCTTTAAATTACTTAATACATCTTTTACTTCACCCAAATAACTTGATTTTAATGTCCTATTGTAGACTACAGTACCATCAGAGTGCTTGACTGTCAATAAAACATCAATATTATATTCACGTGAATCCTGATATACTCTTCCACTACTTGTTGCACCAGAAACGGGAGTTTCACCATTAACTTTAATATTTCTGGATAATGCTGCATTATAAATGGAATTTGAAACCAATAAATTATCATAGTCGCCAATATTGTTTCCACCGTATATTATTGCACCAATATTTTCATTTTCACCATAATAAATATCCCTTGCATAAACTGGAAGTGCATAAACCCAGGCCTGATTCTGATGCATTTCATTATTTGCAATTGTTAAATCTTCACCACATTTATCATAATAGATTGCACTACCATTTCTTGCAACGTTATATTCAAATACATTATTTTTTATCTGATCGGAAGTTCCGTTGATATAAATTGCACCACCCAATCCATCATCATTAACTTCAGGGTCCGCAATAGCGACATTAGACTTGAAATATGAATCTTGAACTGTTGTTGACATTCCATTTACATAAATTGCTCCACCATTATGCTGAGCATCATTATCTATGAAATCTGAAACATAAATATTAAGAATTTTAGAATTGATATAGACCGCTCCACCATCTACTGAAGCATGATTTGAATTAATATTACAATTTTCAATAGTTATTTGATTTCCATCTAATTTAATAGCGCCCCCATAAGCAGCAGTGTTAGATTCAAAATCACAATCCATAACTTTAAGATTAATTGAAGTTGAATCCTTATCACTGTATAGGGCACCACCAAAATCTGTTGCCGAATTTGATATAAATGTACAATTTTTAATATTGGCTGAACAGTGTGTTGTCAATGCCCCACCACGGTCAGCAGAGTTTCCTTCAAATAGACAATTTTCATAAGTAACGCCATCCCTTATACAAGATGCACCTCCGTGTGAATAAATTTCTTTAGAAATTGAAATTGCACTATTATTAATAAATTTACAGTCCTTAATTACTGAATTTGAAATATATTCCTTTCTTCCTACTTGCATTGCACCTCCATATACATAATCGCCATATTTATCATATACAGAATTTGAAAAAAATGTACAGTTCAATATTCTGGTATTAAATCCATAAGCTCCAACAGCACCTGAAGCAGTCCGGGCAGAGTTATAATTAAATGTACAATCTTTAATCAACAGATCTCTACCATAATCCGGGTTTGTCTCAATCTGATAATTCGTATAAACTGCACCACCCCCTTCATATGCATAATTATTATCAAATTCGCAGTTTTGAATTGAAACGCTTTGCCCATGTATCATTATTGCTCCACCTTGACGGCCATAACCATTTTTTAATACCAAATTTGAGAAAGATGAACCAGAACCACCCATCTCAACGACAAATATGGATGAAACATTATTCGCATTTAAAGTCGCTCCGCTTGTTGATTTGAATGTAATGTTTTTATAAACAATAATGTGAGATTCCGGCTCATTTGTAGTGAATACACCATTTAAAATAAGCGTATCCCCCTCATTTAATTCGTTGTGAATTTTATTTTGAATATCACTGAAAGTTCCACCATCCAATTGCTTTGTTGCCTGTAAACGACCATTTGTTTGAGAATTTCCTAGTACATTACCTTTATTAATTGCACTTGAAGTATGATTACCAGTTTCATTTAAATCTACTGCATGAATGCTATCAATATTAATATTTACTGCAAATAGCAGGAGTAAAATGAAAGATGAGGCAATTAATAAATTTTTGTCAATAGTTATCTTATTTAACATTTTATTGTCTCCTTTCGAGGACATCAATAAGCACTATTAATTAACAAAAAAGCTATTAATTAGCAATTAACCTTTTTATTTTAACTCAATTTTGAAAAATCAATTTATGATTTAAAATTTATTCAAAATCTAATGAATTAAGGGCCGACTATCATGTAGCCGACCAAACACCTCATAATTTAGAGAAAAATGAGATCATAATCCAATAGTTTTGGACAATTTTACCTTTTGAAAATAATTTAATCAAAACATCGCAATATTGTACCAAAATAAAAGATAATCTCTATAAATCCTCTAAAATCTAATTAAATTAGATTAATATTTATATTTTTGCTTTAAACTGAATATTCATTAACTTTATCTAAAAATATTCTATTTAAACAAGAATTTTATTAATGTAAATAAAAACTTTAATAAACAAGTATGAATATAACTATGAAGTAATTATAAGAAAGGTTGAAATCATGCGAAAAGAAATAATTGGCCTATTTATGATGTCTTTAATATTAATATCCTGCATTAGTGAAGTATCAGCGACAACCACTGTATTTTTAACATCAGATAACATCATTGGGCAAAATGATGATGTCAAGATGTTAAACTCTATAAAAAATTATATAGAACAGTACAGTAATGGTACAATTAAGGTAATCGTTGATAGCAAAGCTCCAGGGCCGGGTGAAGGGACAAGAGCTATTGAAAGTAGTGCAAATGTATGTGTAAATATCGCAGCATCCGATGCCGCAAATTTCTTCCTATTGGCCAAATATGCAACAAGTACAAATAAACAAATAATATTTGTAAACACTGGAGATTTTAATTTAGACAATGCATCATCACTTAGAAGGGCATGGGACGACAATTATTCATCAAGTTCATTCGCAGGAATAAATTTACCAGGACTATTTCTAAATCGCTCAGGCATCAGTTACATTCAACCCCTAAAAGTCTATCCAGAAGCGGGACCAAAAGGATACCTAAGTCAATATAACGAAGAAGTGAATAAATACATTGCAAAGGAAATTGTAAAAAAAATAGGTACAAATAGCTCAAAAACATTAGATTCCAGTTTGGTAATTAGACACAGCTTATCTCCCCAAGTAATGGCCAAAGCCAGTCAATCATTAATTGAAAGTGGAGATAAAGAAATGAACGGAACATATAACTCATATACCGGTCCACAATTACTATACTTAATATGTTGTTATTTGAATGGAAATGGACTTACGGCACCAAAACATTTCGATCCGCCTGAAAATCCTCAAAAATACTCAACATTTACAAAAGATTCATACAGTATTAATGATTATATAAAAATCGCAGGTATTATAAAGAAATATATGGATGAAACAGGCAAAGCCCCAAATTATGTAGAATATGAAGGTGCGAAAATTGGTTATTACGACATATTATATAATTTCGCAAAAATTACTCAAACCCATACCGATGGGTCACATATGAATTTTGCAAGGGCATATCATTTTGATAAAGTAAATGAATCGGTTCTTATCACTACATTTCCATATGTTTTGGCTATTGTCATTATAATGTTGGTTTGTGTAGGATATAGGAAAATACGGAGGAAATAATTATATATCATTAAAAACTAAACATAATATGTTCATTACTGAACAAAGGGTGAATTTATGAAAAGATATATTTGCGAATTAATAGGAACTATGGTTCTAGTTTTATTCGGATGTGGAAGTGCAGCTATCGCTGGAGCCGCACTTGGTAACTTAGGCATTGCATTTGCATTTGGATTATCAATTGTAGCAATGGCTTATGTTATTGGAGACATCTCAGGTTGCCACATCAATCCAGCAGTTTCAATCGGAATGTGGATAGACGGAAGAATGGAAGCAAAAGACCTAGTTTTATATATCATTTTCCAATGTATCGGTGCAATTATAGGTATTGGAATACTTGCAGCATTAATTAGCTGTGCACCAAGCCTTGGCGGATATATGGCAACAGGATTAGGTCAAAACGGATTCGGTGCAGCATCAACTGTTGGACTTAACTTATATGGTGCATTATTAACCGAAATTATTTTAACTTTTGTATTTGTATTTACAGTACTTGGAGTTACTAGAAGTGAAAAAACAAGTGCAATTGCAGGAATCGTTATCGGTTTAACCCTAGCATTCGTGCATATTATGGGAATACCATTAACCGGTACCTCAGTTAACCCCGCACGTAGTTTAGCACCTGCCTTATTCATGGGCGGAACTGCACTTAACCAAGTATGGGTATTTATTGTTGCACCTGCTATCGGTGGTATTATAGCTGGTTTAACACACAAAGGTTTATTCAGCGGGGAATAAATTTATTCCTCCAAATTTTTCTTTTTTTAAATTAAAATAATTTTAACTTAAACAAACTTTTTTAAAATTTAAATATTATAGAATTGATACTTATTATATAAGGTGAATATATGAAAATCGTTATTGCAATTGGTGGATCGATTCTATTAAAAGATTATGATAGTACTAGATTCAAGCAATATAGTGAAATCTTAAAAGATTTAACTAATGAACACGAAATATTCGTTGTAGTCGGTGGAGGAAAACCTGCAAGAGAATATATTAGCGTTGTTCGTGACTTAGGGGCCGGTGAAGCTCAATGCGACGATATCGGAATCGAAGTTACAAGAATTAATGCTAAATTGTTATTATCCGCTCTTGGAGATGCAGCTTACCAAAGAGTTCCACATAACTTCCAAGAAGCACTTGAATTTTCATCAAGTGGAAAAATAATCGTTATGGGTGGAACAGAACCTGCACACAGTACTGATGCAGTATCTGCAATTTTAGCGGAATTCGTTCAGGCAGATAAACTTATTAACTTAACATCAGTTGATGGAATGTATACTAAAGACCCAAATAAATTCGATGATGCTGAGCTTGTAAGTGAAATAACTGCTACAGATTTACTTGAATTCCTAAACGGGAAAGATATGAAAGCCGGAACATACGAATTCTTTGACACAACAGCTGTTCAAATGATTAAAAGATCAAATTTAGAAACTATTATTGCTAATGGATATGAACCTGAAAATCTTATTAAAGCTATTAATGGTGAAGATATAGGAACAAAAGTTATCAACAGGTGATTTAGTGGATAATCTTATAGATATTGGTTTGAACTTAATGCATTCATCATTTAAAAAAGATAGAGTTGAAATAATTGATGAAGCTAAAAAAGTAGGCGTGAATAAATTTATTATTACAGGAACCAATATCCATTCAAGCCACATGGCATCCCAATATGCATCCAACTGTCCCGACACATTGTATTCAACATCAGGAGTGCATCCACATGATGCTAAAACCTGTAACGGACATACAATTTTTGAACTTGAAAAAATAGCTCAAAATGATTGTGTTGTAGCTATTGGAGAATGTGGACTTGATTATAATAGAAACTTCTCACCACAAGATTTACAAAGAAAATGGTTTGAAGCGCAAATACAGCTTGCAGAAAAACTAGATATGCCTTTATTTTTACATGAAAGAGACGCTCATGAGGATTTATATAACATACTAAAAAAATATGATAGTGTTGTTGAAAAATCTGTAGTTCACTGTTTTACTGGAACAAAACATGAAGCTCAAAATTACATAGATTTAGGTTGTTATATTGGTGTTACTGGATGGATTTGTGATATGAAAAGAGGAAGAGATCTGCAGGAAGCAGTGAGTGTAATTCCTCCAGAAAAATTAATGATAGAAACTGATGCACCCTTCCTAATACCAAAAAACTTTGACAAAAAACCTAAAAAAAATAGAAATGAACCGAAATATTTACCCCATATCTTGAATACAATTGCAATATGTATAGGTATTGACGCAGAAGAGCTTGCATTGCAAGTAACTGCAAATACTAAAAAATTTTTCAAAATATAAAACAAATAGGTGATAAAATGGCAGTAGAACCTCACAAACATTGTCCAATATGTGGAACTCCAATTCCTTTAAACGAACTTGTATGCTCCCCAGACTGTCAAAAAGTATGGGATAACAGAATAAATCAAACTAAAAGAAGCAGACTCATTTTATTCGCAGTGATTGTTATTTTCATAATCGTTTGGGCATATATGACACTTATGAGATAAACGTGGTATTATGATAATTACATCAGCGAATACGCTAGAACATGGGAAAATAATAAATTATAAAGGCCTTGTTACAGGAGAAGCCTTAATAGGCTCAAATATCTATAAAGATTTATTTTCTGGTGTTCGTGACGTTGTAGGCGGTAGAACATCAAAATATGAAGAAGAAATTCAAAAAGCACGTGATATTGCACTTAACAGTATGAAAGAAAAAGCAACGCAACTAGATGCAAACGCTATCATTGGACTTAGAATTTCATATGATAACCTTGGCGGTACTATGGGAAATACAATTCTAATTACTGCCTACGGTACTGCAATATATTATGAGTAAGATGAAAGCCGACAAACAAAAAATTCGTGAACAACGAAAAAAGATTAATTGTATTATACTTGGTACCGCAGCCGGTATTGGATGTTATGCTTTCTTTTTATATTTCGATATTGCAATCTTTGGATGGAATTTAGGTCTTTTCTTTGCCCCATTACTAGCAGGATATGTTGAAACCTACCTTGCACAAAAAATAGTGGGTACAGACACTGGTGCAATAAGTGCATTTATTTTATTTTTAGTCACAGTAATCTACGGTTTTATAATAGATAATCCAACATTAGGGATTAATCTTATTACATTAGCTTCTATTATAATAATCATTCAAGCCGCAATGCCAACCGTAGCAAATTACTTTGGATTAGTCGTTATTATTGGAATATGCTCTTTTATTTTAGGTTTTTTCAAAAAAATAATAGATTTCATACATTCCAAAATAATGGTATTTATTGGAAAACCTGAAAAGGATACAATTGAAGCAGTACCATTTTTTAATGAAAAAGAAAGTAATGAACTGATAAATTCGAATGATTTTTATTATTTTACAAGTACTGACATTAAAAGTAAAGATTATGAAAACTTAGGTTTTTTTTCAATCACAAAAGTATTTGACAGAAATACTCGCTTAATTAAAACATCACCCCAAAATTCTGAAAGAAAAGAGTTAAATGCATTGAAAAAAGGAAAAGACGAATGTCTAATTAGATTAGCTAATGAAATTAAAAGAGAAAATGGAAATGGGGTTATCAATTTAGAAATTAACTATTTCTTAAACGGTCTTGGTGGATCCAGCTTCCAGATAGTTGCAAGCGGCATAGGAGTTAGGATTAAGGAATGATGCCTAACATCTTAAGCGCAATATACAAAACAACCACACCAAACACTTGTTTTAAACGTTTTTCAGGTAATTTATGAGCGTATTGTGCACCAATTTGTGCTAAAGGTACTGAAAAACATGCTATTAATATGAAATTAATAATACTGACATACCCCAGAGAATATGGGAATGTATTAACACCCCACCCTGAAATAATATAAGATACTGTTCCTCCAACGGCAGTTAGGGAAATAAATACTGAAGAAGTACCGATGGCCCTAATCATTGAGAATCCTAAAAGGGTTGTTAAAATAACGATTAAAAATATTCCTCCACCAATACCCAGCAATCCTGAGAAGAATCCGACAAAAATTCCTGTGCATGCTATTGAAATTAAATTAAAGTCGAATATTGCCTCTTTTTCTTGTTTATCTCTTGATAAAATATTTCTAACACCTATAAATAATAACAAAAGCCCAAAAATTACTTCCAAAACTCTGGAAGACAAACTTGCTGCAACAAAACCTCCAATCAAACTTCCAAATATTCCAAATATTCCCAATTTAATTCCGGGCCCAATTATATTATCCAATTTCTGAGAATGCTTATAGGCGCCACTTGTTGCAGTTGGAATGATAATAGCCAAACTTGTACCTAGAGAAATCAACATTGCAAGGTCTGGCGATACTCCAATATATTTTAAAAGGAAGTACTGGAAGGGTACAATTAAAAATCCACCACCAACACCCAAAAGGCCTGAAGCAAACCCTGCAACAATACCTATTAAAATTAAACCAATATAATATTCTATTGCAAACATTTTAAAGTCCACTTTTAGTAAATAATTTAAATAATTACTTTTAATAATTAATCTTAATGAAGATAAACAAGACTATATTAGTTGGTATCCTATTTATAATACTTGCGGGAATACTTTTCATTACAGATTTCTTAAATCCCATAATACACCCAATAACACATTTATTTCTAATGGGATCTTCTAAAGGAAAAGATATAATATTTTTCGGATTAATGGGTATTTTTTTAATTTCAACTCAAATATTTAAAGATTTAAAGATTGATTCAAAAAAATATCTGAAAATCACATTAATTTTAGGTTCAATAACATTAATTGCAGGAATACTTTTAGAAGTTTTATTTAGATACCAATTGGGAATCAGTCTCAATACTATTTTCATGACTACACACAAAACCATTTCATCCACCAGCATTTTACACACACATATCTTAAAGTCTGTTTTTGGAGAGCTCATTACCAACATAATGGGACCATTTATTCAAAGTGAAATCAATACTGGTGCTGGACTATATGCTTACATTCCAGAAGCTGCAAAAATGGTGATAATACTGCTCCCCCTATTATTTTTCACACTATTATTAGCCATTAGAAATAGAAGATTCGCCCAAACACTAATACTTGCATTTGCCGGAACTTGTTTATTAATTGGAGCGTTAGATGGAGGATTATTTTCAACACCTGCAATCATTGGAATTTGCGGAGTGTTCTGTATCCAAAGAAATGGTGACTGCATTGAAAATAACCTTGATGATTTATTAGGAAGAAAAGGAAAAAAATGCGAAAGATGTCGAGCAGTACCTCCACATAAGAATAACGGCATTGATTTAATTGTTGTAATCATAAAAAGATATACTCCATACATTGCTGCTGCATTAATAATCCTTTTAAGACTTTCAATATCATTTTGGGGTACAAATGCTGAATATTATGAAGTGGAAATTTTTAATCCTACAGATAATTTGGAGTTACATGGTTTTCCAATTGAAAATGTAAGTACTAACGGAAATAAAACGGTTTACATAATTGATTCTAATTATAATGAAAGGGAACTGTTAAATAACCTGACAATACCTCTGAAAAATAAATGCGATTATTTCACGCTGACATGGAACACAGTTTCATATTTCTAAAAAACTAAATTTTATAAACAAAAAAATATAATATTATACCATATGATTTTTAGCATTATTATACCTACTTTTAACGAAGAAGAATACCTACCAATTCTTTTAGAGAGTATTAAAAAACAAAAGTTCGATGATTATGAAGTAATCATTGCAGATGCAAATTCAACAGACAGGACCCGTGAAATAGCTGAAGAATATGGGTGCATCATAACTGAAGGAGGTATGCCTGCAGTAGGTAGAAACAACGGTGCTAAAATTGCAAAAGGTGAAATTTTACTATTTTTAGATTCCGATTTGAAACTTACGGACGATTACTTAAGAGACGTATTGTATGAATTCCAAATGGAAAGATTAGGAATCGCAATTACCCAAATGAAACCACTATCCAAAAAATCAGAAGATGAACTATTACACAAACTGGCCAATTATTTTATGATAAGTGTTGAAAGAATCAAACCTCACGGTGCAGGTTGTTACGGAATAATAGTAAAAAAAGAGTTGCATGAAAAAGGCGGAGGATTTGATGAAAGTTTAACATTTGGTGAAGATAGCGATTACATTGAACGTTTAGGCAAAATTGAACGCTTTAAAGTACTAAGGCATGCGAAAATTGGTGTTTCAACAAGAAGACTGGAAGAAGAGGGAATTGAAACATTAGTAAGACAATATGGAAAAAGTACCTTTAATGATTTTGTTGGTAAAAAAACCAATGCTGAAGATTTAAATTATAATTTTGGACATGGAAAAGAAAATATGAGTACAAAAGAACTTGAAAAATTTTCTAAAAAATCCGAAAGAATAACCCGCGCATTTGATAAATATGATAAATCCACTGAAAAAATAAATACCGCCAAATCCTATTTAAAAAGAATAAACAAACCAAAAAATAGAAAAAGAAAAATTGTGTTTTACTGTGTTTGTGGAGAGGGAATGGGTCATGCCATAAGATCAGGAGTCATTATAGACAGAATTAAAGAAAAATATGATGTCTATGTTTTCTCACATGATAGGGCATATCAATATTTAAATGAGAAATTTGACAATGTTTATGAAATTGGAGGATTTAATACTGTTTACATTGACAATAAAGTGAGCAATAGCAAAACATTTTTAAGTGCTCTTAAAAGAAATCCAAGCAACTTAAGAGCAGGATATAGAGAATTATATAAAAAAGCAAGGAGCCTATCGCCTGATGTTATTGTAACAGACTTTGAAATGTATGCAACAATAGTATCAAAACTTCTTCAGATACCCCTGATAAGTCTTGATAATATACACATGATTACACAAACCAAGATTGATTACCCTTCACACCATCAGACAGATATGCTTAAAGCAAAAGGAGTAATTAAAAGCTATGTTGTAAACCCAAAATTCCATATTTTAACTAGTTTCTTTTTCCCAAAAATAAAATTCGGGAAAAATGCGGTAATTTATCCTCCGGTTATTCGTGAAGAAATATTGAAACTAAAACCGACTAATGGAGATCATATTGTAGTTTATCAAACAAGTAAAGAAAGCATTAATCTAGTTCAACGCTTAAAAACCCTTGATGAGAAATTTATTGTATATGGATTCAATAAGGACGAAGTTGATGAAAATTTAACTTATAAATCATTCAACGAAGATGAATTCTACGATGATTTAGCTAGCTCCAAAGCAGTTGTTTGCAATGGAGGATTTACCTTTATATCCGAAGCAATATCCCTTAAAAAACCAATTTACAGCGTTCCAGCACAAGGTAATTTTGAACAAATATTAAATGGATATTATGTCAAAAAGCTAGGATATGGTGAATATCACGAAAATATGAGTGCCAGAAAACTAAGTAATTTCTTAGAAAGACTTGATAGATATCAAAATAAGTTAAATAAAACAAAAACTTATAATAATGACGGCATTATACGTGAACTAGAATATCGTATTGAAAAATATTCAAGAGAAAAATGACTCTTTTTATAAATTAAAAAAAATAAGTTTTAGGTGAACTATAAAGTTACACCCATATCTAACTGTTCAGTTAATTCTTTATATCTATTCCTAATAGTTACTTCAGTAACCCCCGCAATATCCGCAACATCTCTTTGGGTTTTTCTCTCACCAAGCAATACGGATGCGATATATAATGCAGCTGCTGCTACACCAGTAGGTCCTCTTCCTGAAGTTAATCCCTTATCCATTGCTTTTTCAATAATTTCAATAGCTTTGGATTGAGCTTCACCAGATAATCCCAATTCACTTGCGAATCTAGGGACATAGTCTACTGGGGAGGTTGGAGGTAATTTAATATTTAATTCTCTTGTAAGGAATCTGTAAGTTCTACCAACTTCTTTTTTAGTAACTCTAGAAACTTCAGCGATTTCATCTAGTGTACGTGGAACGTTGCATTGTCTGCATGCAGCGTATAATGAAGCGGCTACAACACCTTCGATACTTCTTCCACGAATAAGTTTATTATCCACAGCACTTCTGTAAATAACGGATGCTGCTTCCCTAACACTTCTTGGAAGTCCTAATCTAGATGAATCCCTATCTAATTCAGATAGTGCAAATGCCAAGTTACGTTCTGTTGCACCAGAAATCCTGATTTTTCTTTGCCATTTTCTTAATCTGTACCATTGAGCACGGTTTCTTGCAGGAATATCACGACCGTAAATATCCTTATTCCTCCAATCAATCATGGTACTTAAACCTTTATCGTGAATTGTGTATGTAATTGGAGCTCCGACCCTAGTACGTTTATCTCTTTGTTCGTGGTCAAATGCTCTCCATTCAGGACCCATATCTACTAAGTTTTCATCAATAACTAATCCACAACGAGAACAAACAACTTCTGCTCTTTCATAATCTCCTATCAATTCTGTAGAACCACATTCAGGACATACTGCTTGTTTAACTTCTTCTTCACCTTTTTTTGCAGCCCTGTCAGATCTTTTTCTACGTTTAGGAGCTTGATTTACTTCGTCTGTCGTTTTTTCATCCTCCTTTTCTTAAATTTTTTAGATTTTGGTTTTGATACAAATAGGTCTTCACCATAATTATTTTTTATTTCGTCCAAATTTGCTGATTTAAATAGACGAATTGAAATATATGGATGTTTGGTAGGTCCAAAAACATAGCTCACCTTTCCAATTTTGTTTTTATTGCTATCAAAAACAATTCCACCAGATGTTGGTGTTTGAGAGGATCTTGCTATTAATTTACCAGAGTTTGCAATATGCAAACTATTTCCTAAAAATTTCATAAAATCAAACTAAAAATTAAATCTGTATCATTTATATATTCTGAACATTTGCATATATAAATGTATCGATATATTTATATATAAATAAAATTACTTATTTAAATAATTTTATACTTTTTTTAATCCAACGACTTCAGATAATGATTTGCCAGAATTTAACATATCCGTAATTTTTTTCTCTTTAGCTTTTATTTCTAATGTTTGAATCATTACTCGAGTGAAAAATTCCTTTGGAATTACGACAACACCCGTCTCATCACCAAATAAAAAGTCACCTGGAGAAATTTTCATGGATTCTAACTCCAAGTCAATATTATTTTCACCCAATCCTAAAGCTTTACCTGCATTTGGACGATACCCACATGCAAAGATAGGATAATCCATTTTTAAAAGAGCATCCAAATCACGTACACACCCATAAACTAAAGTTGCCTTGACACCATTGTTTTTTGCACAAGTTGATGCAAGCTCTCCCCAAATAGCTGCATCCATATTGCTAGTTTCAATAAGCAACACATCACCTTCACGGGCTTCATCAATAGCTAATGTAATGGTTCCCCAATCATCACTATCTGTTTTAGAAGTTGTAATTCTACCCCAAGTTTTAAGATTATTGATGGATTTTAAATTATAAATTACACCAGATCTATGTGCAATCTCATTAAACGCATCTGAAATCTGACAAGTAGACACGCTATTTAAAAAAGAATTCAAATTAATATATTCTGCATAATTATCTCCATTAAAAGTTAAATCATCAATAGTAACATCATCTAAAGAAATATTTTCAAATTCCACTAATCTATCTAAATCTTTTTTATTATTTAATAAATCTTGAGGTTTTATTGACATCACATCACCAAATTTTTCTTACTCATATTAATATTTGGATAGTATTTCATAA
>JAILDN010000098.1 GCA_024689425.1 Methanobrevibacter sp. | reverse complement strand
TATTTTGTTTATTTTTTTAAAAAACTTTAAATATATATAAAGGATATATTAACTATTAGAAAATAAATTCATGTTTTAGTAATTGAGGTGTTAAAGTGACTAATATCAAAACTGCTATGGTAGGAACTCCTTGTCAGATTTTAGCAGCTACTAAAATCAACAGATACGAGGAAGAGACTGGTGGATCCCCTATTGATGTTAAAATAGGTTTATTCTGTATGGAAAACTTTTCATATTCTTATCTTGAGAAATATTTGAAAGAACAAGGTATTGAATTATATGAAGTAAAAGAGTTTAGAATTGATAAAGGTCAATTTATCGCTTATTTAATTGATGGTAATATATTTAAAATTCCTATAGCTGAAACAGAACCTTTTACTCGTAAAAATTGCCATATATGTACTGATTATACTTCAGATGTTTCAGATATATCTGTAGGTTCAGTAGGTTCTGATGAAAATCACTCAACTGTAATAGTCAGGTCCATGAAAGGAAAAGAAATCTTGGATGACTGTGTTGAAAAAGGTTATCTGACTGTGGAACCATTAAGCAAAAAAGGCCAAAATCTATTGGAATTAATTGCAAATAAAAAAATCTCCAAAAATACTAAAACTTATAAAAAAAGAGAAGCGGTTGCAAGGCCGGTCTTATCAAAAAGGTCAATTAGTGAAGAAGAGTTTATTGAAGAATGTAAGTTATGTCAATTTGAAAACTTACAAAATGATGTAATCTCTGTGGGTTCATGCGTTCTTTGTGGGGCATGTGAATATGTCTGTCCGATTGATGCAATACAAATCAATCGCAGAAAACCTGTTTTAAAAGGTAAATGCCAAGAAGATTGTCATGCATGTTACTTCGCTTGTCCAAGGACATTTGTAAGTGACGATATCTATCCTGCAGACATTGATGAAAAACCTCTTGGAAATTATTTGGAATTATATACAGTAAGGGCAGATTCCATTATAGGTCAAGATGGTGGGGTAGTATCCTCCATTTTAGTTTACTTGCTTGAAAATGGAATTGTTGACAAAGTATCAATTGTTGGTGAAGATAAAGATGCACCTTGGAGACCACAATCATATCTTACTTCTTCTATCCAGGATGTCATCGCAGCGGCTGGTACAAAATACAGTACCACAACAATTGGATTTAAAGCTCTTGAAAAATAAGTTAGATTAATTTCTAACATATTCACTTTTTTTTACATTAATAATTAAATAATAAAAAGTTCAAATTGTATTATGGTGATACAATGGAACTTATGAGAACCCATACCAGACCCCACATACTTATCAAAATAGGAGCTGACCCGCAATGAAAACCAATATAGAGATACTAACCGAACTACACCAAGCCAAAAACCACAGCCACAACACCATCAGAAAATACAAATACGCAGTAGACAAATACTGCAAATACAATGATAATAACCTATACAATTTACTAAAAGAAGCTGAAGAAGAGGAAGAAAAAGGTATCCGATGGAAAAATCGAAAACTGAAAAAAAGATTAATAGGATACAGACAATATCTAATAGAAAAATATACAAAACATACTGTGGAAAGCAACCTCAAACCCATACTGGTAATATATCGATTTCATGAAATTGAGTTACAACCATTACCAAAAATCAATATGCAAAAGCCACAGGTAACAACATACCAGGACTTACCTGACAAAGAAGTGATAAGATCTGCAGTGAATATTGCGAATCCATTGATGAAGGCGATCATATTATTCATGTCATCCTCGGGAACTGCAAGAGCAGAAACACTAAACTTAACCATTCAAGACTATATCAATGCAACAATAGAATACCATCAAAGCAGAAACATCTACGAAGTAATAAATAGGTTAAAGGAAATGAAAGATGTTGTACCAACATTCAATATACTACGATTAAAAACAAATAAATTTTATACAACATACTGCAGTCCAGAAGCAGTGAGAGCAATAAATCATTATCTCCTACAACGTAAAGATCCACTAACTCCAGAAAGCCCACTATTCAAAATCGGTGAAACACAATTCATAGTAAAATTTGAAGAGTTAAATGATGAACTAAACCTCGGAAACGTAGGAGCTTACCGGAGACTCCGGTCTCATATGCTCAGAAAATTCCACGCAAGCCAATTATACAATGATGGACTAAGCCTTGACAAAGTAAATGATCTGCAAGGCAAAGCCAAAAACAGAACCGACAGTGCCTACTTCATGATCAATCCTGAAGACCTCAGACTAGAATATATCCAACACCTACCATGCTTAATGATTGGAAAAGAAGTTGAAAAAATAACAATCAAATCGAAAGAATTCAGAGAACTAGAAAATGAATTGAAAAACAAAACCGAAGAAGTCGAATCTGTCACTACAAGACTTGATAATATTGAAAAAATCTTAGGTGATCTAGGTATTGAGAATATTGTTGATAAAGTGAAAAAAGAATGATGTTTATTTATAATGTATTATTAACATATTATTAACTGGTGATGTTATGGTTCATTATGACTACATATGCGACGCATGCGGATTTAAAAGTGAAGAAGAACGAGGCGTATATACATGTCCAAACTGTGGAAACCAAATGAGAATAGCTAAAACTGGAGTATATAGTGGGGATTCATCAAGTACTGTTGGAAGATTGATTCTCACTGTAATATGTTTCTTTGTATTTTTGTTTTTAGGAGTTGTAGTTTTAGGACCGTTTGGTATTCCTGCTGCAATTATATTAACTATTATTGTCTGGTATATTACTAAAAAAGCCTATCGGGATAGAGCTATTCGTAGTGGTGGAGTGAGAAATCATAATAAACGTTATGTTTGCAGTAATTGTGGTGGTAAGTTTAAAGGCCAGTTACCTAACTGCCCTCATTGTGGATTAGAGTTAACCTATAAGAGATGATTATTATGAATAGGGAATTTATCATAATACTAGTTGGTTTACTACTGACAATAACAATTGTTGGAGCAATAGTTGGATTACCATTAATAGCAATTGGAGCGTACCTCCTAAACAAAAAAGTGGATAATCCAACAGATGAAATACAAGAAGAAATAAATAAGAAGGAAAAAGAATTAAACAACATAGATGAAAAATTAACAAAAATGGAAGCCGATAAAAAAGCCGAACTTGAAAAATTAGAAGAAGAAAAAACAATTGAAATAGAAAACAATCTTAAACATAAACAAGAAGAATTAGACAATATTGATGAAACATTAGATAAATTAGAAAGAGAAAGAACAGAATTAATTGACATAAAACTCAAAACAAGAAAAGAAGAACTAGACCATCTAGATGAAAAATATGAAGAATTAACAAAACAAAAAGAAGAAAAATTAGATAAAGAATTAGCTTTCAGAAAAGAAGAATTAGCAGACACTCAAAAAGAATTAGCTGAAATCAAAAAAGAATTAATTCTATCCAAGGACGAATTAAACTTCCAGGAATATGGATTATACGAACCCAAATATAATTTCATCAACAGTACAGCCTATAAAGAAAGATTAGATGCAGTAAGAAAACAGCAAAAACAAATGATTAAAGATAAAACTGCAGCCATTGCCACTAGAGAATGGACTGTTGACGGAGATAAAAGAAAAGGTCAAGCAATGACTAATGCTAACATCAAACAAATACTCCGTAGTTTCAACAATGAAACCGAAGTAATCATCAATAAAGTCAAACATTCAAACCTGGACAATAGTAGAAAAAGAATAGAAAAATCATTCACACAATTAAATAAGTTATATGAACGTGAACATGTGCAGTTAACTAAAGGTTATTTGAACTTGAAACTTGATGAGATGCATATTGCTTATGAATATGAATTGAAAAAAGAAGAAGAAAAAGAAGAACTAAGAGAAGCACGTGAAAGAGAAAGAGAAGAGAAAAAACTACAAAAAGAATTAGAACGTGAGAAAAAGAAATTCGACAAAGAAAATACTAAAATCACTAGTGAAATAGAACAAGTAAAACAAGAATTAACAAATGCTGCTGCTGAAGAAAAAGCAAAACTCGAAGCAGAGATTGCAAAATTACAAGCAGCATTAGACAAGAACAATGAAGAAATAACTAAAATTGATAAGTATCGTGAAACTCCTGGAGCAGGATATGTATATATTATCAGTAATGTTGGATCCTTTGGTGAAGATGTTTTCAAGATAGGAGTGACAAGAAGAGATAATCCAGAAGATCGTATTCGTGAATTATCTTCAGCAAGTGTGCCTTTCAGATTTGATAGTCATGTTTTTATTTTCAGTGACAAGGCTTATGATTTGGAATCTAGTTTGCATGAGCGTTTTGATAAGCAACGTGTGAATAAGGTTAATAGGCGTAAGGAATTCTTCCGTATATCAATGGATGATGTTAAACAGATTGTTGAGGAGAATAAAGGTGCGGTTCATAGTTTTGTTGAGCGTCCGGATAATGAGGAGTATTTTGATACTTTGAAGATTGAGAAGAGTATGAAGTAGGGATATTTTCTTCATATTATTTTTTTTATTTTTTTGTACAGTTTACTATTTTTTTTATTTTATTTTTGAACACTGAAAAATGAATCGCATATGTTTTCATTTTTATTACTAAACAATTTAATAATAATT
>JAILDN010000071.1 GCA_024689425.1 Methanobrevibacter sp. | reverse complement strand
ATGAATATTAATATTAGTGATGTTTTGATGAATAAAAAAATTACTGTAGATATTTTAATGGGTACTGCAATTGTATTAGAATTCCTAAGTCTTCCTATTTTAATTCATGAAATTATAGGAATAGGATTGTTATTTTTAATTATACTTCATATAAAATTCAATAAAAAGTATTTTAAAGCAATATTTAAAGGGAAATATAATCTTAAAAGAACCATAGACCTTATCATAAATATAGGCTTGCTGATTTCTTTAGCAATAACAATCATTTCAGGAATTTTTTCCAGCCAAAAATCATTTAAAAGTTTAAAAATTGGAAATTATAAAATTTCACAAATCCATAAATCCTCTTCCATCATCAGCCTAATATTTTTAGGATTACATCTGCTAACTACCCGTAAAAAGCTATTAAGAGAATTGAAGAAATCACGCTGATTTCGTTTGGGTATTTCTATCCCGATTAATGTTTTTTATTCTGAAGGTTTTAAAAATCTTGGGGATGAAAACCACCATAATTTAAAAAATTTAGGCATGCCTAAAAATTTATATAGTATAGTATACAACTATTATATAAAACAAAATAACCCACGAAGGAATACTTATGAATTTAGAAGGCGTAGAAAAAACAATGCTTTTAACATTATTTGCAAAAGCAAAACATTCTCAACAAAAAAATCATAAATTCTATGATTCAAAGGCTATAGAAGTAGTTTCAAAAGTTGATTATGATTTCAGCATAGCTGAAAAGGATAATCAAATGCAGCTTGGAACAATCGCGAGGACAATTGTATTGGATGACATGGTAAGTGAGTATATTGATGCGCATCCGGAATGCACAATCGTAAATATCGCTTCAGGAATGGATACACGCTTTAACAGACTGGACAACGGTAAAATCAATTGGTATAATGTTGATATGGAAAATTCGGCAAATTACAGGTTGAAATATATTGAGGATACAGACAGAGTAACAACACTTGCCTACTCCGCAATGGATCCAAGTTGGACTCAAGAAATCCTGATAAGAAATGATGTTCTGTTCATCGTTGAAGGGCTGACAATGTATCTTAACCAGAAAGATGTAGAGGACATCATTAATGTAATAGATTCAAATTTTGACAAATGCACAGTCTTCATGGAGATAATGCCTCCAATTTCAGTTAAAAACACTAAAGAAGAATCAATTGAAGATACTGACGCAAAATTCATATGGGGTGTTGAAAAAGGCCATGAATTGACAAAGCTTAATCATCACTTCAAATGGATAAAGGATGTCAATCTCTTTGATGGAGTAAACGTTTACAAGCCACATTATAGGATAGTTACTTGGCTTCCTTTGTTAAGAAAAAGAATGGATTATATTGCCGTACTTGAAAAATAAGGGATATTTAGCTAGTGCTTCAAGCACTTGCTAAAATTAATCTAGATTTTTAAATGCAAAATCATTGCATTATTTCGTCTGTCTGCCACTTTCATTGAAATTTTTGTATATAAACCCACTTTTTTATTTAATATTTTAATCGCATCTTTAAAAAAGCCCCTACATTCTATCAATTGACAATCAGCTTTTTTTGCAAATTCATCTGCATCTTCCAGATAAAAATACATCATCGCCGATGAATTCCCCGTTCGTTTAACATAGAAATTTGTATATTTAATTCCAAATTTGTTGGTGGCATCAAATATCAATTCCGCATTTTCAAAGACATTTTTAATGTCACTGATGAATTTGAGGACATCCTTTTCATGGAAATACTGGAACACGCCAGAAACTATCATTAATGTGGGAAGAGCGACATCTAATTCTTCACACCAACCGAGTTTAAATAAATCTCCTTTAATGAACTTTTCATTTTCTCCCGGTTCAAGATATTTTTCTCTTAACTCAATCACTTCAGGTAGGTCAACTTCAAGAAATATAGAATTCTTTCTATTAATTCTATAGTAAGATGTTTCAAGACCCACTCCCAAATTGACAATGTTGCATTTATCATGCTTATCAATGAAATTCTGCGTCATCTGATCTAAATTGAAGCTTCTAGCAACATTTGCTAACATACTATATTCTGATGATTTTTTCTCAATTGAATTGTTTTTAATTAAATTTTTCATTTCCAAAGCTTTTTTGTCAAAAAAGTATTCAGGGAACTTTTTAGAAACATATATTCGACCAGTTAATGGAATGAATAGTGTATCTTCAACACCTTCATATTCGCTCATGATATCACTTTATTGCTACAACGGTCATCCATTCAACGAACTTATCCGAAAAGGACATTTTATCATAATCATCATCAGTACGGGTTTGTGAACCGTCCATTTTTTTGATTATCTCCTGTTTGTTTTTACCGTCCCTTAAATAGACAGTAATATCTGAATAATTATTATTCTTTAAGAATCCTTTAATCTCTTCATCGTTATACACAGTCATATCTATCAAACGCTCTGACAATTTCATGATAAAATTATCGGACCCATTCGATTCCATCCCAATCAAGAATGTTCCTCCCGGTTTGAGGACTCTTTTTACTTCACCAAAGCATTTTTCAATATCCGGCCAGAAATAAACGGTTTCAAATGCAGTCACTATATCGAAAGTGTTATCTTCAAACGGCAAATCTACCACATTGCCTTCAAGAACTTTGACTTTACCCTCATATATTTCTTGCCGGTTTACTTCCCGCGATAGTTTCACGCTTTCTATACTGTAGTCAATACCATATACCATTTTCGCTTTTTCAGCCATTCGACGGATGTTAATTCCACCACCACAGCCCACATCTAAGATAACATCTTCAGAGTTTATGTTTAAATGTTTCAGTCCCCATAGTGAAACTGGAGTGTGTTCCTTATTCATTGATTTTAGCTGAATGTTTCCTAATTTTCCTTTCGGTTTTCTCATATTGTCAAAAAATCCCATCAAATCACCTTTGGAATGAATCTATTAACTTTTTTAGAATAAATTATATAATCATCACCATATTTCTCAATCAACCATTTTTCTTCAGTTTTTATCATTGCAACTGTTAGAAATGCCCAGTAAATTATAGGCAAGACAAATAGGAGGATATTTTGAGAAATCAATATCAACCCTACTGCAATATAGAAAAATGCAGCATATATCGGATGCCTTACATAAGCATATATTCCAGTTGTAACCAAATTATTGTTTTCAACTTCCCTGTCAATTTTTGAGATTACAACTGCTAAAACCCAAAAAATAATACCTAAAATTATTAATAATATTCCTAAAATTAAAAAGACCATATTTAATTCAGTTATTTTATACACCGGGATTAAATGATAATAAGAGAAAATGGAGGAAATTATCGTTATGCCCCCCATAACCAAAACTAAATATGGTCCTATGCCAAAAATTGGCAAATGATTTTCATTCATGTGCTTTCAACCTCTTAAAAAGAAGTTCTTTAACTTATTTTCATCAATCTGATAATTGTCAATGATTTTACCATCATCAAAATGCAGGATATGAGAACAAGCCTCGCAAATCAGTTCAAAATCATGCGTTATGATAAAAGAAGTAATTCCCAAGCTTTGCAGATATCTTAAGTTTTCAGAAACTTTCATCATATTTTTCAAATCAAGGCCACTTGTCGGCTCATCAAAAATCAGTATTTCCTTTTTAGACGCAATGGCCGATGCAATAGCTACCCTCTGCTTTTCACCACCAGATAATGCCATCGGATGAGCATCCTTTAGTTGAATTAAGTTTAGATTTCTAAGAATCTCTTCAGCCGATTCCAAATCTTCATCGTCCATACTCAATAAGACTTCATCAAGAACGCTTTCTGTAAATAACTGGTAATTTACATCCTGCATCACCATATAAGATTTTTTAAGCCTATCTTTTCTTTTTAAAGCTTTTCCATCATAAATCAACTCGCCCTTGCAGGATTTTTTAAGACCGCATAGGCAATTTGCAAATGTTGATTTTCCAGCACCGTTCTTACCGATGATGGCTATGATCTCATTTTTTGGAATTTTAACATTTTGAATATCTAAAACTTGTGTTTTACCATAATTAAACTTGAAATTTTTAAGTTCTAAGAATTCCTGATTATTTGAATAATATTCTTTTCTTTTTAGTTCCAAATTATCTAAATTTAATTGCCTTAGTCCTAAATCTCTATGATTTACTTTTTTGAATTCATCGATTGCCCATTCATTTGTTGCTTTTCCATCTTTAATAAATAATACCCTATCAACAACATCACTTAAAAAGAATAATTTATGTTCAGCTATGATTACGGTTTTTCCATGTTCTTTCCATTTTTTAATAATATTTTCAAGATCCCAACTTGACTTTGAATCCAAGTTAGATGACGGTTCATCCAAAACCAGAACATCCGGACCGACTGCCGATACTGATGCGCAGGCAATTTTTTGTTTTTCGCCACCAGATAATTTGAAAATGTTTTTATCAACTAAGTTACTAATGTTAAAATCATTGACTACACCATCTAACCTTTTTTTAATCTCATCAACACTCATGGATAAATTTTCACATCCAAAAACCAGTTCACTTGTCGTATCAACATTGAAGAATTGTGTTTTAGGATTTTGAAAAACAGACCCAATATGTTTTGAAATTTCATATATTGGCATTTCACTGATCAAATCACTGTCTAAATAAACGTTTCCTTCACGTTTGCCATCAAAGAAATTTGGAATAAGTCCATTCAAAAAACGTGTGAGTGTTGTTTTTCCACAACCTGACTCACCACAAAGCAGAATGACCTCTCCTTTCTTAACATTTAAATTAATGTCAGTTAGATTTTGACCATTTCTATTGTTTTCGTATGAAAATGAAACTTCTTCCATTTTAAGCAATCAAAACACCTCTTAAAAAGTTATATGCATATATTCCAAAACCAATTAATGTTATTGCCAAAAGAGTGTAGTCCAGTTTGGTTAATTTAACTTCAAGTAAATGAGTTCTAGGCTCCGGATTGCTAAGTCCTCTAGTTAATGATGCCGCAGATAGCTCATCCGCAGTTTTAACTGCACTGATTAAAATTGGAATCATATAAAATTCAATTAGCTTTAAGGGAGTTTTCAATGATTTCACTGTTAATCCGAATCCTCTCATTTTCATTGCATTAGTTATTGATTTTATCTCTTCTAAAACTGATGGGATATATCTGAAAACAACAGATACGGGGATTATAATGTCTTGTGGAATATTACTTTTTTGCATGGAGGAAATAAATTCGCTTACTTTTGTAGTTGTTATAGTATAATATCCCATCATAAGAATCGGCAACATTCTAGAAACAGTATAACTAAATGTAATGAGTATTATAGCAGTTAATCCTGTTGCAGTAGGGAGAATATAAATTTGAATATATTTTGCCAGTACATAAACTACAATATATACTAATGAAGATTTTTCATGATTTGAAAATAATAAACAGATAAATGGAATTAAAACTAAAATTCCACTGATATATAATGACACATCATTGAAAACCATAAAACTTAAAATAACCAGAATGATAATTTTAGTTCTTGGATCTATGTTAAAATTTAGTTTCAATCCCATAATCACACCTAAGCTATTCCTGCTTTTTCAAAGTGTTTTTTAAGCACGATTTTTCCGAGATATGCACTTGCAACCCCTGTAACGAATGTTAAAATAAACAGAATTATTAGAACTCCGTTATTAAGGAATGGTGCAATGACATTGACATAATCATTTCCCATTGAAGCTCGCATTGCTTCCATGAAATAATCTCTTAAGATGAAAAATGGCAACATGTTACCCATAATTCCCATTATAAAAACACCATGACTGATAATTGAGTTTTTAATTGATGAATAATCGCCCATCTTCAAGATACAATCAGCAATGAATGCAAATAAGGTAAATACAAGTATCGGTACCCATGTGTGACCACTTAAAAACATTACAATTCCGAGAATCAATCCCAGTAATGTAACCATTCCGAATTTTGAAACTCTTGTTAAAAACAGCATGTATGGAATTCCACAAATCAATGCTGCAATTATTGGTAATGCCAGCATTAAAATTGGAATATATCCCAGCATTCCAAATGCAAATATCAGTACGATTATAATCACTGCAAAAATACCGACAGTAATTAGATCTTTTACATTTAATATTTCAGACATAATTTTTCTCCTAAAGTTTTTAGGGGAATCAGATTACCCATTCCCCGCTTAAATTTTGTAAATCGACCATTTTCTTGAACAGTCCATTTTGAGCTAATAATTTCTCAGGTGAACCTTGCTCAACGATTCTACCGTCATCGAGAACGATAATTTTATCAGCATTAGCTATTGTACGCATCCTATGAGCGATAATTATAACAGTTTTGTTTTTAATTAGCTCAGATAATGCCTTTTGGATTTTGGATTCATTTTCAACATCCAAAAATGATGTTGCCTCGTCCAAAAGAATGACATTGGCATCTTTTAGCATTGCTCTTGCAATTGATATCCTTTGCCTTTGACCACCGGACAATAGCTCACCATTTTCACCAATGACAGTATTGTATCCATCAGGAAGTTTTTGAACAAATTCATCACATTCCGCCAGGCGTGCGGCCTCAATTACCTCCTCATCAGTTGCATCCTTTTTACCGACTCTGATATTTTCCAAAATT
Source organism: Methanobrevibacter sp. (assembly GCA_024689425.1). Taxonomy (GTDB): domain Archaea; phylum Methanobacteriota; class Methanobacteria; order Methanobacteriales; family Methanobacteriaceae; genus Methanocatella. The sequence continues at coordinate 9,953 of JAILDN010000071.1, read as the reverse complement.
GATGTATTGAACAATATTACATCCTGAAAAACAATTGAGAAGTTTTCTAGGAGTTTTTCACTATCCAATTTTGACAAGTCCTGACCTCCCAAAATCACTTCACCGGAAACAGGATCCCAGAATCTTGCAGCCAGTTTGGAAACGGTGGATTTTCCACCACCGGATGGTCCTACAAGCGCTGTAACCTCTCCCTGCTTTGCAGTGAAATTAATATCGGTTAATACATTTTTCAAATCATCGTAATTGAAATCGACCTCTTTAAATTCGATGTCATAACCGTTTAAAGAATACTCGGTTAATCCCTCTTCTACAACCAGTGATTCAATTTCTTTTGTTCTTTCGATTTTTATGTCCATCATCAGTATTTCAGATAAAAACATCAGCCCGTTTTCAACAGGATTATAGATTGTAGCGGAAGCTATCAGGAATATTAAAAGTGTAAAGAGTGAAACCTGTGAATTCATTATTAAGTAGGATCCCAAAAGAATCACGGAAACTATTCCTAAGTTTAAAACGACTTTACCTGTAATTACTCCACCTGAAGCCATCAATTCGGCTTTGATTCTTGATTTTTCTATTTTGGAAGTTAATCCAGATATTTTTCCAAAGTATTCCTCCTGATAGTTGTATGATTTTAAGTCCCTGACAGATTCTATGCATTCCTGCATTGTATCTCCACAGTCAAGCAGGTCTTCCATTACAATTCTTCCACCCTTATAGATGAGAATTTTTGAGCCGTATAATATTGCAAATGCAACAGGAACTGGCCATAAAAGGGCAATAGCTAATCTCCAGTCAAAGCTTAAAAGACCTATTGCAACAAGAACCAGTGAGATAATTGAACCTAGCAGTTGTGGAATCGCATGTGAGAATACATGTTCCAAATCAGTACAGTCATTCATGATTGTTGCTGTCAGGTCTGCTAAGTCTCTGTTTTCAAAAAAGGATAATGGAAGTTTTCTTAGATTTTCACCAAGATTGATTCTTCTGTTTTCACTTTCTGTGTAGGTTGTATTGAAAACGAAGTGGTATTGTTTCCATGCAAATGCAAAGATGATTCCCAAAACAATCAGTATCAGTAAGATAAACATTCCAAGGTTTGGATCGATGATTTCCCCACCGGTCAATGGTCCTACCCACATGTAAATGAGCAGTGCATATAAACCGACAGGTAGCATGAATGCAATGTTTAAAAGCGCCGTATAGGCGATTCCCTTAATCAGATTATCGGAACCCTCCTTTGTAAGTCCAAATCTTTTAACAAAGTATTCAGATATCATTTATGCCACCTCACCTTTCACTTTCCATTGAATGGATTGGTTGAATTCATCCCACATTCTTGAGTAAAGGCCTTGATTTTCAACTAAAGTGTCATGACTGCCCTCTTCTACAAATCGTCCGTTTTCGACAACATAAATCTTATCCACGTTCTTAACAGTGGATAATCTATGTGCAATCATAATGACTGTTTTATCTTTGGTAATTTCAGAAATAGCCTTTTGAATCATGTATTCGTTTTCTGGATCAGCCAAGGCAGTAGCTTCATCCAAAATGATGATTGGAGCATCCTTAAGTATTGCTCTTGCAAGTGCTATTCTTTGTTGCTGACCTCCTGAAAGGTAGGTTCCTTCAGTTCCGATTACTGTATCAATTCCGTCCGGCAGTTCATCAATGATATCATCACATTGAGCCAAACTCAATGCCCTTTTAACCTCTTCTCTGGAAGCGCCTTTGCGGCCAATAGCTACATTATTGTAGATTGAATCTTTAAACAATGTGGTATTTTGGAATACGAATGAAATGTTTTCCATCAAATCCTTTGTTGAGATATCTCGTACATCAACATCACCGACTTTAATTGAACCTTCATCAACATCCCAAAATCTTGGTATTAATGAGGCTATTGTTGTTTTACCGCCACCTGATGGTCCAACCAATGCAACAGTTTCATTTTCATTGATTCTTAAATTAACATCATTTAAGATATGTTCATTACCGTCAGTCTTTTCATAATCAAAATAAACTCCTTCAAATTCAATTGAGTGATTTTTAGGCTTTTGAGGATTGGTTGCTTCAACTAAAGGTTTTTCATTCAAAATTTCTTCAATGCCTTCCAAAGCATGGCTTGCCAACATCCAATCCTGTGAAACTGTCATTATCCTATTCATCATTACAGCACAAATAGGTGTGAAAATCACATAAAACATGAAATCGGCCAAGAATTTTTTATCAACTACAGATCCCGCAAGCAGTATTCCTGCCGGAATCAACAGTGCAAAAAATCCATTAATGGATACTGTGAATGCAGTCATAGGAAGCTGAGTAGACAGGGAATAATTGGCTGAAAATTTCGCATAGTTCTTAATCGCATCAATGAAGTTTTTAAATGAATAGACACTTTGCTGAAATGCTTTTGTAACTGGAATTCCCCTAACATATTCTACCGCTTCACCATTCATCTTTTCGAGATATGTCTGATATTGAAGCATAATGTTTTGGGATTCAGAAGAAAACATCGGATACATGAATATGAAACATAAGATAATTGGAATCAAACAGATTAAACCTAAAATCCAATCAAAACTGAATAACAATATTAAAAATGCTATCGGAGTTACAATTGCTCCTGTTAGGTCAAACAATTGATGTGCCAAAAATGTTTCTGTTTTTGAAGTGCTGAAATCTATTACTTTTCTAAGTCCCCCACTAGTATGGTTTGAAAAATATCCTAGGGGTAGTTTAAGCAAGTGATTTATCGCAGCATCTTTCATGTTCTTTTCGTTTTTAAATGCAGATAAGTGAGTGCCCATCAGACCGAAAAAGTTTAAGGCAATTCCGGCAATTGCAAATGCGAATGCATTAAATGCATATGTGCCTAGGTTCTGGGCCTGACTGAAGTTTGGAGCAACAGTCAGAAGCGCATTAACAACATCCCATATGTATATAAATGGAAGTAACAAACATATTGCACTTAAAGCAGATAATATCATACCTAAGATTGATAAATATTTATAACTGCCCGAATAATTTAATAATCGTATAAATTTATTTTTACTTTGAGTATTTGACATAATAAACTCCTTAAAATTTAATTTAGGTATACCTAAAAATTTAAAACAATCCTAAAAGGACAATCCTTTAAAATATCTTAAAAATAAATAAAAGAACGATTTTAAAATAATTTATAAAAAAATAATTAGATATACCTTTTTTTCATTATTAACTATTTTAAAATTAATATATAAATTTATTTGTACTAAAAAGACAAAAAGTATACCAAAAGGACAAATTATTATTTCCTATACTCTGAAGGTGTGCAACCAACATATCCCTTGAATGCCTGGCTAAATTTTGAAGGTGAAGAATAACCCGCTCTTTTCGAGATTTCTGAAATGGTCAATTCCTCTTCATCAATCAATTGACAGGCATAATCAAGTCTGTATTCCTTTCTCCATTTGTAAATCGGCTTTCCATAAACTTCCTTGAAGCAATTCTTCAGGGTTGTTTTACTTATATCATATTTGCTGGCTAACTCGTCAATTGTGATTTTACTTTCTAAATCATTAATTAAATCATTTTTAACATTTTCAATTATATCAACCTGTTTTTTAGAAAGGGAAATGGATTCTGTTTTAGATTCATTAACTATTAAAACAAACAACAACAGCTCCAAACATTTTAATTTGAAATAAGGCACCTTAATTCTATCGTCGACACAATATAACTCACCAATTACGTGATTGATTTTCTCATTTGCTCTAAGCAGCCTGTAACCTTTGGATTTTTCTAAACTTTCATACAGCTCAATTAAATCAAAATCGGGAATAAGGTCTTTGATATGTTTATTTGCAACATCAACATCAATGAAAATCTCTAAGCCCTCATAATATCCTAAAGGAAAATCAGAAATTGTTTTTGCCAAATCATAAATACTAACACACAGGTCCCCTTTTCCAAAATAAACAATTTTATCATCACCTATTGCATATGAGTATCTGCCTTTAGCGCAATGATTGATTTGAAGCAAGCGAGAAGAAAGTTTATCTTCAAAAAATACATTATTAATATTGTCTATGCTAATTCCCATAAATCCAATGATAATTCCATCAAATAGGGAGTAAGTTTCGATTTTTCCGTATTTAGCATCTTTTCCCAATTCAATAATCTTTTTTGAACCCTCTTCTACAATTGAATATTCAGATTGTAAAACTTTATCAAACATTTCATAAAGATTTTCATTCATATACTTAAGTTTGTGACATTTTTTTATTAAAGTTTTTAGTGCTTTTAAAATATCAAAGATTAATGAGTATAACGGCCACGACTTTCAATGTCTGCAATCTTATCAATTACTTTAGAATTATCATAACCCTCTAAAACTTGATTAAAATAACTGATAGCTTTATTATAATCAATACTCTGTAAAGATTTCTTTAAAACAAGCAAATCAACTGCCTTATCCTCATCCAAATCAGAATATCTTCCGAGACCAAAATCTAGAAATATTAAATCCTCTCCGCATAGCATAATATTTGATGATGTAATATCTCCATGAATGATATCTGCAGAATGAAGTTTGGAAATCTCTTCACCAACCCTATAAGACAAGTCCTCATCAATGACTTCTTTAAGCATGATCCCATCGATTTTTTCCATCAATATTGATTTTTCAGACAAATCAACATCGTATAAAACAGGAGTTCTAACGCCTACCCTTTTAGCATCGGATAATAGCTTAGCTTCCAGTTTACAGCGGGATTTTCGAATTTTACTGTCGATTTCCGGGATTCTGTAATTTTTTGGAATTCTTGCCTTTAAAACTGCATCTTCACCCATGTAGGAGCTTTTTAAAATATTGGACTCTGCACCCTTAGCGATTAAATCGTCGGATAATTGCAAATAGCTTTTGGAGTTATCAATCCATGGAATATCCACTTCATCAGTTCTAAATTTCTGTATTATGCCTGTGTCTTTAAATTCCATAGGTCCGAATTCCTTATACATCAATAAGCCCAACCATGCAATCATGACTCCATTATCCCCACATAATTTCATTTCAGGCATGTAGAATTTAGCCCCGTGCTCTTCAGACATTGTCTTAAGCATTTCACGCAAACGGGAATTGGCAGAAACACCACCGCATAACATCACTTCATCCTTTTGAGTATGTGAAAGTGCACGTTCCGTTACTTCAACCAACATTGCAAAAGCAGTTTCCTGAAGTGAAAAGCAAATATCTTCAATTTTAGAGCCTTTTTCATATTCTCTTAAAGCAGCAGACAATAATCCGGAAAATGAAAAGTCCATCCCTTTAACAACATAAGGCAAGTCAATATATTCACCTTCAAGAGCTAATTTTTCAATTACCGGTCCGCCAGGATGGCCCAAACCGCTTTCACGGCCAAACTGATCAAGGCAATTTCCGATGGCAATATCTAAAGTTTCGCCAAATATCCTGTAACGTCCGCTCTCATATGCTATAACCTGGCTGTTTCCTCCACTAACATAAAGAGAAACGGGATTAACTGCACCAGTATCAAGTTTTCCAACTTCAACGTGTCCGATACAGTGATTGACTCCAATGATTGGCTTATTGAGTGATAATGCGAGGGATCTTGCTGATGTAGCAACAATTCTTAAAGCCGGACCAAGCCCCGGACCCTGTGAAAATGAGATTAAATCAATGTCTGAGTAGGATAGACCGGCTTCTTCAATAGCTTGAGGTATTAATTTAGGAATCCATTCAGCATGATGTTCTGCAGCAATTCTTGGATGAATACCTCCTTTTTCAGGATATAGCTGACGGCCAGCCATGGCAAGTATATTTCCATCACTGTCGACAATACCCACACCAGTTTTTTCCGCAGTACCTTCAATTCCTAAACATATCACTTTATCAACCAGTAATCCAATTAATTAATATATATTTTATATCAGTCATTACATTAATATTTTAACTAAAAAAAAACAAAAGTGAATACTATGGGATTTTATAATACTAATACAATTGAAGAAAAAAGAGTTAATAAGTTAACTGGAGATATCCATATTAACGATACCTTTAAAAAAGAAACACAGGAACGTGGCATCCCCATTTATGACGCATACAACATTCAAAAAAGATTATATCATGAAGTAGAACAGGAAATGCTTAAAGGTCAGGATGCGGTCGATGCAAGGCTGATGGAGCTTTTAGAAGAAAAAGGAAAAAAGAAAGTATCACACAATTATATTGACAAAATTGATGAAGATGCTCCTAAACATAAAGGAATGATTCCTGCCAGACCGAAGGAGCCACCTATAAGAAATGAGCTTTTAGACAGGATTCCTCCTAGAGCAAGAGACGGGAAAACATTTGGCGATGAAAGTGACGAAAGCACTACCGAATTACTTAATAAGCTTTCCCTGCAAAATCAAAAAATCATTAATCAAAACAAAATTATTATAGATTTACTAAGCAAAATAGAGGAAAAATTATGATTGACGGAATTACAACTTACGGATCAACGGAACTTATGGAATACTTAGGAGAAGTAATTGATCCTGTATTTATTTGTACAATTGGAACAACAGAAACCTCATTGATTCCAGGATTATCTGGTGCTGGAGCATCTGCGGATTTAACTGAATATACTCCTGCAGCAGACTCTGAATTGATGGTTTTAGGACATGTTGAGTGTATGGAAGAAATCCCACAAACAGTTGTTGGAAAAGCGGCTGCACCAACACCTGCAATGCTTACAAAAGCATCCCTTGAAATAGCCGACATACCATTCATTATCGCAGATGCAGGTTGCAAAATTAAACCGAATATTGAATGCATGAAACTCGGAAACGATTATGGAAGAGACATTAGAACAGGAAAAGGTGTCTTAAACCCATTGGAAATCTATGAAAATGCACGTGAATTAGGTGCAGAACTAGCAAGACGTCATCCAATGTTGATTATTGGAGAAAGTATTGCCGCCGGAACGACTACTGCACTTGGAGTCTTAAGGGCTCTTGGATATGATGCTAATGAAAAAGTAAGCGGCAGTATGCCTCATAACCCTCATGATATGAAAACAAAGATTGTTGATGAGGGATTAAAGAATGCCGGCCTAAACCCTGAAACTGACAATATCGACGGTCTTCAAGCCATCGGCGCTGTAGGCGATCCAATCCTTGCGGCAGTATCAGGTTTTGTCTTGGGAGTTGATGGGGAAATTCCAATAATATTAGCTGGCGGAACACAGATGGCTGCAGTTTGTGCCGTTGTAAAATCAATCAAACCTAACTTTGACTTTTCAAGAATAAACCTTGCAACGACCACATATGTTGTAGGCGATGAAACGGCCGATTTGCTTGATCTTGTAAAACAAATTGACGAAGACATTACCGTTCATTCTGTAGACCCTAAATTTGAAGAATCTGAGCATGACGGATTAAAAAATTATCTTGACGGATTTGTAAAAGAGGGTGCAGGTGCCGGAGGTGCAATGTTTATCGCATTAGCGCGCGGAGTTCCTGTTGAAAAATTAAGAAAAAAAATTGAAAGAACCTGCAGTTAGGCTCTTTAAATATCATCACCATTTAAAAAAAAAGAAATTAAAGGATTGTAAACTTAAAATATATGGGTAATTGAGCCCATAAAGACTATAACACCTACAATCCAACAATAAAATGCAAAAACATCTAAACTTTTATTTTGAATTAAATCAAGCAACCATTTTATTGCAAGATATCCTGAAACAAATGCTGCGACAAATCCTAAAATAATCGCTGCACCATCTCCACTCATTGATAAGCCTATGTCCTTTAACTGGACTATAAACGCTCCAAATATTGCTGGAATTGATAATATAAAACTGAACTTGGCTGCAAATTCTTTATCAAGCCCCGCTACGAGACCTGCTGCAATGGTTGTACCTGAACGAGATAATCCCGGCATGATTGCACAAGCTTGACCCAATCCCATGAATAATGATTGAGCCCAACCCATATGAGACATGTCAATCTCGCCGCTGGCCATTCTTTGAGATAGATACAATATTGTACCTGTTACAAACAGGAAAAATCCAGGAACATATAATGCACCAGCAAATAGCGCATCCACTTGGCTTTCAAATAATATTCCAACGATACCTACAGGAATAGTTGCCAAAATAACGTACCATGCCAATCTTTTATAAGGATCAGCATAAAATCCTTCCTTAAATCTATGTTTTAGGATATCTTCAACACTAAATAACCATGCATTTATCATTTTATAAATATCTGCACGGAAGAAAATCAAAACAGCTAGTAAACTTCCTAAATGAAGAAAAGTATCAAAAGCTAAAGAGCTTTCAACTCCAAGCAGCTTTTGAATAAAAATTAAGTGTGCTGAACTACTTACTGGTAAAAATTCCGTTAATCCCTGAACTATACCAATAATAATTCCTTGTAAAATATTCATTTATCACACCTAAATGTAATCTAACCAGCCATATTTGTCTTCAATTCTTCCTTCAACAATATCAAAGAAAGTAGATTGTATTTTTTCAGCAATAGGACCTCTTTTTCCTATTCCGATAGTTTTATGATCAATTGATCTGATTGGAGTAACTTCTGCTGCAGTTCCAGTAAAGAATACTTCATCAGCTAAGTATAATCTTTCACGAGTAATGGTTTCTTCAATTACTTCAATGTCTAAATCGCCTGCAACTTTAATGATTGAGTCTCTTGTGATTCCCCTTAAATTGGAAGAGCCTAATGATGGGGTATGTAAAACACCGTCTTCTACTAAGAATATATTTTCTCCACTACCTTCAGAAACATAACCGGTGTAATCAAGCATAATAGCTTCATCGTAACCATGTTCAATAGCTTCTATTTTAGCTAATTGGGAGTTCATGTAATTTGCACCACATTTTGCCATAGCGGGGAATGTATCTGGAGCAGGTTTTCTCCATGATGAAACACCAATGTCTACACCATTTTCCATTCCTTCTTCACCAAGGTATGATCCCCAATCCCAAGCAGCAATTACTACATTTACAGGACAGTTTAAAGGATTAACACCTAATTCGCCATATCCTCTAAATACGATTGGGCGAATATAACATGATTTGAGGTCATTTGCCCTTACGGTTTCTTTAATTGCTTCTGCCATTTCTTCTTCTGTATAAGGAATTGGTATTTTATAAATTTTTGCAGAATCATATAATCTTCTTACATGCTCTTTTAAACGGAATACTGCAACACCATTTTCATTGCTGTATGCACGTATACCTTCAAAAACACTAGTTCCATAGTGGACTACATGAGAAAGTGAGTGGATTGTTGCTTCTTTCCAATCGACTAACTCTCCGTCCATCCATACTTTACTTGCTGTATCATCCCAAGCCATATTTATCACTTCTTTTTTACTGAATAATTATATTGATTTAGTTTTATTTAAAATTAATCATGCATATATTATTGCACGAAACACTTATATAATATTAACATCATAATATGTATTGTTGGTTCCGTGGTCTAGTGGTATGATACCTCCCTTACAAGGAGGGGATCACGAGTTCGAATCTCGTCGGAACCACTGCTTTTTTTACTATTTTGACTATGAAAATATTACTTTTTTTCTAGGAATTTTGGATTAAGTTAATTATTCATATTTTAAAATTTTTATTAAAATTTAAACAATTTAATAATTTTTATCTTTTTTACTATATGATTGAAAAATATTTAATGAAAATTATTTTTTATTAGATGAAATAATCAAATAATAAGATTTAAATAATTTTCTTACCATAATTAATATTACAAATATAGGAGATTTTAAATATGGTAGTTAAAATTGCTATTATAAAAAGTGGTAACATTGGTACTTCACCAGTTATCGATTTGTTGTTAGACGAAAGAGCAGACAGACCAAATATTGATGTAAGAGTATTTGGATCTGGAGCAAAAATGAACCCAGAACAAGTAGAAGA
>JAILDN010000067.1 GCA_024689425.1 Methanobrevibacter sp. | reverse complement strand
TCAGCAAGTGACGATAATTCAACTAATGAAAACACAGATAATCTAACTATAAATGACCAATATTATCAAAAACTCAATGAAAATAGAAATTATCAAAGTGTATCCAAAAGTATAAACTTTCCAAATTTCTCAAATCTGTTTAACTTCAATAATGGATATGGATATTGGGTTTGGTCATCCGATATGTATAAAGTTGATTTTGATAAATTAGAAAAAAATGGTGTTAAATACATATTCTTAAACTCATATGCTTTTACTGAACATGGGCAAAGAGAGGTTTTAGACTGGATTAAAGAAGCAAACGCCCATGGTATTGAAGTTCATATTTGGATGCAAATATTCAATACCGGTGAATGGATTTCACCTCTGAAAAATGGAACCCCAAACATATCATACTTTAACTATAAAATTGAAGAAGCTAGATATTATGCGGGTCTTGAGGGAGTAAGTGGAATCTTAATCGATTATGTAAGATTTAAAGGAAATGCATATAAATATGAAAATGGAAGTGAAGCCATAACCCTATTCGTTAAAATGTTTTCCACTGAAATGAGAAAAGTAAATCCTAATTTAAAACTATCTATGACTGTAATGCCTGAAGGAGATAAAGATAATTATTATTATGGTCAAAACGTTCCGGTAATAAGCCAATATGTTGATGTTATCATTCCAATGATGTATAAAGGAAATTATAAGGAAAATAGTACTTGGATTGAAAATACAACAGAATGGTTTGTGAAAAATTCGAAAGCGGAAGTTTGGTGTGGTATTCAAACGTATAAATCCGATTTTAATACAACAGCATTGCCTGCCTCAGAAATTACAAAAGATGCAAATCTTTGTTTTAAAGGTGGAGCTAAAGGAGTAGTACTATTTAAATGGGGAATGAACAAAGCCGTTGATGATAATAAATTAAAAATAGATTAGCTGGTAATATGAATTTCTTAGAATTAAAAAAGTACTATATTGTGTATTTATTAATTATCATATTTTTTACCATTTCATTTCTTAAATTCGAGGATTATTTATCTCCAGGATTTGAAATATTAATATTCTTATTAATATTTATTATCGGCATTCTAAGCTTATGTTATTATTCGCAAAACGAGGATAATTTACATAAGGTTGCATTTGTGATAATTCTTCTTTTTGGTATTACGTGTGTTTTTTTAACTCCAATCAATGATATATCTGATGAACAAGAACATTTTACAAGATCAGAAATAGTTTCAACAGGCAAAATTTCAACAAAATATGTTCAAATACCTAATAATACGATCTATGGATATTTAACTATTAAATCAATTGATGAATTAGCTCAAAATGCTGGAAATAATGTATTTAATACAAAAATAGATGATAATAAGATTAATTTTACGCCGGTATATTTAAACTCTGCCTTTTCACAAAATCCATTTTATTCTTATTTACCACAAGGATTAGGAGTATTTTTAGCAAAAATCTTTGATTTAAATGCAATTTGGATGTTATGGCTTGGAAGATTATTTAATTTATTATTTTATGCGGGAATTATATGTTTAGCTATAAAAAAAGCACCTATCTTTAAATTTCCATTATTGATAGTTTCTATTTTACCGCTGGCCATATATCAAGCGGCATCTTTAAGTGTAGATGGAATGTATATGTCTTTAGCTATTCTTGCATTTTCATACTTCTTATACTTTTATAAGACACCAAAAATTAAATGGCTTGATTTAGGTATCTTTTATCTAGCAATTATTCTATCGGGATTATTAAAAACTCCATTTTTAGCATTAAGCTTATTAATATTTTTAGTTCCAAATGAACATTTTGAAAGTAAGACTCAAAATATAATATCAAAATTAGGTATTTTACTTTCATTAGCTATAGGAATTGCTTGGAGCAGTTACGCCGCCCCTGTTTTAGAAAATTCCTGGAGGGGTGAATACTTCGCAAGTAAAAATGTAAATGCAACAAAACAACTGGAATATCTTATAAGCAACCCAATATTCTCACTTGAAAGATTATTCAATTCATTTAGTGAACTTCCTATTATAATTGATAGATTCTTTTTCTTTTCAAATGATGTGCGCCAATACAGTTCATCACTTTTAGCCATACTCTATACTGTATTTTTCACTATATTCTCATTAATATGTCCTTTAGATGAAAAATTTGAAATAAAAACTAGAATTAAAGGATTTTTAATCGCTTTATTAATATATTTGGGCGTTATCTTTGTTCAATATTTAACTTGGGCACCTGTTGGTGTTGAAACTATTAAAGAAGGTGTACTAGGTCGTTATTTTATGCCTTTATTAATATTTATCCCATTTATAATTAACACTGATTATTTTGAATTTGACAAAAAAAATACGTTATTATTATTTTTAACAATAGCTATGGGTTTTATTTCA
>JAILDN010000041.1 GCA_024689425.1 Methanobrevibacter sp. | reverse complement strand
CAAATGAGATATCCAAAAGAAGTAATTCAAACTTCTTCAGATAATAGTGTGCAATGGAAAGATTTAGACAATGTTACCATTGATGATTGGGAATCTCTTGCAGTTTGTTCATTGTCCTCAGGTCAAAAGCCTAACTCTTTTATAGTTAGTAATTTTAATTTTAATATTCCTGTGGATGCTGTAATACATGCTATTGACGTTAGACTAGATTTTCATAGAGATTCATCTCAACAAACTATTGAACTTCAACCTCCTTTAGTTAAATTAGTAAATGTAAAAAAGGATTGTGAATCCAATCCTCTTTATTCACCAACCGTAACTCCGGTTGAAAGATCAGTTCTTTTCGACGGCAATAACATTTCTCCGTCTGAAATAAACAGCGAGGATTTTGGTGTTGAAATTATTTTTGATGAAAATGAAAGCGAACATTCAGGTGAATTATTTTTTGATTTTATCAGATTGACTCTAAATTATGAAGAACAACGCTTTATTATTGGAAGTCTTAATGGAGAGGGGTTCCCGGTTAAGGAAAAACCTTTACAAAAAAGTATTGGTGAAACTTTTATCTATACAGTTTTATTCAACAATTATAATGGAATCAATAAGGAAAAGCAAGAAATAAAAATTAATATTCCTGAAGGTTTAGAAGTTGTAAATCATTATTTTTCGTCTGATAAAAAAGGAAAAATTGATGTCAACGATATTGATTATGAAGAAGACAAATTTGATTTCGATAAATTACTTGCAGATGAAGAAATTATTTATGATGACGATATTATTGATTTAGATAATTTTATTTGGTACACTGGTGTTAAAGGTAAGGGAATGAGCCGTTTAAGACTAGAATTGAAATGTGTAAGTGAAGGAATAAAAGAGCTTTCAGCTTATAATAAATTTTCAGGTGCTGGTGCTCATTTCTATGTTGAAGTTCATCCTGAAGATTATGAACATGAGCCAAATATCTATGAAGAATCTCTCCTTAAATGGAAAAGTCAGCTTGATGAAGACGAGGAATATCAAATCTTAAATAAAGAAGTTGTCATTGAAGTTAATAATGTTAATCGTGAGTTCGAAAGGGCCCAAGAAAAAGTTGATAATTTAAAAGAATATTGTATTAAATGGATTAAAAGAGAGTTAAAACCTAAAACTAAATTTAAAGCTTTAACTGATGTATCATTTACAGTTAATAGGGGCGAACGTGTCGGCATTATAGGTTTCAATGGTGCTGGGAAAAGTACTCTTTTAAAAATACTTTCTGGTGTTTTAAGACCTAATTCTGGTTCTATTCATATTAATGGTAAAGTTGCACCTTTACTCGAATTAGGCGCTGGTTTTGACCATAATTATAGTGGAAGAGAGAATGTTTTCTTGAATGGAGCTATTTTAGGATATTCTAGAGAATTTTTAGAGAGTAAATATGATGAAATAGTAGAATTTTCTGAATTAGAAGAATTCATGGAACTTCCAATTAAAAATTATTCCTCCGGTATGATTGCTAAGTTAGGGTTTGCTGTCGCTACTCTCGTAGAACCTGAAATATTAATTTTGGATGAAATTCTTTCTGTTGGGGACGTCAGATTCCAGAAAAAAAGTGGAGATAAGTTAAAATCCATGATGAATACTGGAACGACTGTTCTTTTAGTTTCTCACTCTGTTGGTACTATCCGTTCAATGTGTAACAGAGTCATTTGGTTAGATCATGGAAAAATTGTCATGGATGGTTTAACTAGGGATGTTTGTGATGCTTATGTTGAGGCAGCTAAAAAAGCATCTGATGAAGAGCTTGAAAATTTAGAAATTTAATTAAAATAAATTTTATCAAGTAATGGGTTGTTGAAATTGAATATAAATAATATTAGAAATATTAGTCCAAAATATCTATTAATTTTATTTATTATTTTATTTTCAATTCTACGTATATATTGGCCAATTTTTACCAATGTGGTTTATATTAAACTCTCCCAGTGATGATGTATTATTATTAAATTATGCGAACTTTTTTAATCATTTTACTCAGTGGAATGCAATGACACTTGCAAAAACAATGTCATATCCATTATTTTTATTTTTAGTTAATATTTCAGGATTATCTTATAAGTTTTGTTTATCTGTTTTTTGGATTATTGCTTCTTTAGTATTAACATATGGCATTCAAAAATTTGTATGTAAAAATAAGTTAGTTCTTTTATTTTCATTCGTTTTTATTATTTTTTTACCTATTGCTTTTGATTCTTGGGGTGGAACAAGAATATATAGAAATTCTATTCTGGTTCCA